>NZ_SSDQ01000142.1:0-47267 GCF_004794315.1 Microbacterium sp. PF5
GGGGTCGAGAACTCCGCGACCGCGACCGGCACGCCTCCCGGAGGCGACCCCGTCCCGTCCGAACCCGACACCGTCGTGACGCCGACTGATCAGGTGCCGTCGATGACCCTCGTGAAGACGGCCGTGATCGACGACGCCGACCGGGACCGCGCCGCCGACGAGGGAGAAGTGATCCACTACGCCTTCACCGTCGCGAACACGGGCAACGTCACGATCGAGAATCTGGGCATCGACGACCCGATGCTGGACGAGCGCGGCGACGCCATCACGTGCCCGCTCGTGCCGCTGGCGCCCGGTGAGCAGGCTCTCTGTACGGCCGACCATGTCGTGACCGCGGCGGAAGCGACCGGGGGCGACCTGACCAACGTCGCTACCGCCACGGGACGTACGGGGACCGATGATCCGATCACGAGCGACCCGTCGACGGTGAGCACGCCCACGGATCCGGAGACACCGGAACCCGCACGACTGCCGACGACGGGTGGTCGGGATCAGACGGCCGCGGCACTGCTCGCGCTCGCCCTGATCCTGGGCGGAGTCACGCTGGTCGTCGTCCGGAGGGGAGCGCGCCGCCGCCCGACGGACATCGGATAGCTCGACCGGGGGGGCGAGCGACGGGGCTCGGTCGGGCGCACCCACATCGTGGGGCTTCCGACCGGGCTCCGGCGGGGCGCGGCCTGGATGAGGCGGAGCACACCGGCAGCAAGACGCGACGGTGGTGAGGATCGATGCCGAAGCACGACCGGAAGGGGGTCGGTGCGCGGGAGAGAGGAGATCCGAGGTGGTGGAGCCTAGGAGATTCGAACTCCTGACATCCTGCTTGCAAAGCAGGCGCTCTACCAACTGAGCTAAGGCCCCGTGAGGGATTTCTTGAATTGAATGGTGGGGCTACCAGGACTTGAACCTGGGACCTCTTCATTATCAGTGAAGCGCTCTAACCGCCTGAGCTATAGCCCCGTCAACCTCCAAGACTTTACCGGAGAATCTCGGAAAATCCGAATCGAGCGCGAGGAGCCCGATGCACACCACCGCCGGCACGACGAAGCCCCCTCGCGCGGCGAGGGGGCTCCGGAAGAGAAGGGGCTGGTCAGCGCCAGCGTGTGGTCATGAGGAACCCGATGAGAGCGATGCCGAGACCGATCGCGAGGTTCCAGTTGTCGAGGCCCGGGATCGGGAACTGCATCCCCGAGATGTAGAACACGAGGATCCACGCGAGACCGAGAAGCATGAAGCCGATCATCACCGGCTTGAACCAGACGGCGTTGGGAGCGGCGTCGCCCTCGGCGCGCTCGACGACGGGTTCTTCGGTCTTGCGGTCACGTGCCATGCCGTCATTGTACCCGGGAGACCTCTGCGCCCACGAGAGGCGGTCACAGACGGGTGCCTCCGCACGAGCCCGTGTTCAGTGTCGACGGATAAGATCACGCCATGACTGCATCCGCCGTGCCTGGGGGGCGCCACGGACGTCGGCAGCGGCCCCGGTCGCGCGCCACGTTCGCGAGCGTGCTCGGCGAACTGCTGCTCACCGCCGGGGTCCTCGTCCTCCTCTTCATCGCATGGCAGATGTGGATCGGCGACATCATCATCGCCGCCCAGAAGAACGACGAGGGTGCGGCGATCTCGCAGCAGCTCGCGGCGGCCGATCCCCCCGCGCTGCCGCCGAAGGTCGAGACCGACGACGGCACCACGGTGTACCAGGCGCCGGTGCCCGCCGCCCCCGCCGACGGGGCGTGGTTCGGGCAGATGCACATCCCGCGCTTCGGCGCCGAGTACAACTTCGGCATCTACGGCGGGACCAGCCGTGCCAGGACGCTCGACCAGAAGGGCATCGGGGTCTACACCGACTCGAAGATGCCCGGCGAGGTCGGCAACTTCTCCCTCGCGGGCCACCGCACCACCTGGGGCAAGCCGTTCAACCAGCTCGACAAGCTGCAACTGAACGACGCGATCGTGGTCGAGACCCCCGACGGCTGGTACACGTACCGCTTCCGCACGCTCGAGTACGTCACGCCCACGCAGACCGACGTGCTGGCCGACGTGCCGCAGATGCCCGCACAGCAGACCGGCGAGCAGTACATCACCCTCACGGCGTGCTCCCCCCTGTACTCGCTCGCCGAGCGGATCGTCGCCTACGGCGTGTTCGAGAGCTTCCAGCCGCGCGCCGAAGGGCCGCCGTCCGCACTGACCGACCCGCCTCCCCCGCCCGCCGCTCCGTCGGTGTGACCACGAACGATCAGGAGACACCACCCATGTACGCCGCACTCTGGCGCCTGCTGCCCGGTCCCTGGTGGCTGCGTGTGCTCATCCTGCTGGTCGTGGTCGCCGCCGTGCTCTACGCCCTGTTCTGGTACGTGTTCCCCTGGATCAGCCCGTTCATCTCCCCGGGTGAGGTCGACGTCGAATGACCCGCGTGCTCGTCGTGGACAACCACGACAGCTTCGTGCACACGCTGATCGGCTATCTCCACGAGCTCGGTGCCGACACCACGATCGTCGAGGCGGACGAGGTCGATGCGGCGCGGGTCGAGGGACTGCTCACCGCGCACGACGCGCTGCTCCTGTCGCCGGGGCCGGGCTCGCCCGACGACGCCGGCGTCTCGCTCGATGCGGTCCGCCTCGCCGCCCGCTCCGCCGTGCCCACGCTCGGCGTGTGCCTGGGTCACCAGGTGATCGGCGCGGCCCTGGGTGCCCCCGTGACCGGCGCACCGGAGCTCATGCACGGCATGGTGTCGACGGTCGAGCACGACGGCTCGGCGCTGTTCGACGGCATCCCCTCGCCGTTCGCGGCGGGTCGCTACCACTCCCTCGCCCTCGCGGAGAGCGATCTGCCCGCCGAGCTCGCGGTGACCGCACGGACGGCGGACGGCACGGTGATGGCGCTCGAACACCGCACGCTCCCGTTCCACGGGGTGCAGTTCCACCCGGAGAGCGTGCTCACCGAGGGCGGCTACCGTCTGCTGGCGAACTGGCTGCGACTGTGCGGCGACCCGGACGCCGTGTCGCGAGCAGAACGACTGCACCCGCTCACGCGCTGACCCCGGGTGTCGGACGGCTGCGCGTCAGGAACCGGTGCAGTAGCGCAGCTCGACCGAGGAGTTGATCGGCACGTCGCCCGGAGCGACCGACATCGAGTGCACGGTGGCCGGGTCGGTGGCGGGGCAGTCGCTCTCCTCGATCGGCACCGGGGTGAGCCCGAGATCCGTGAGCGCCTTCGATGCGGAATCGACCGACCAGCCCACGACATCCGACAGGGTGACCTTGCCGCTGGCGACCTCGAGGTTCACGACCGTGTTCGGCGCCACCTCGGTGTCGGCCTTCTCGCTGGCCGTCATCACGGTGTTCGCCGCGAGGCCCTTGTCGTTGCGCTGGGTGACCGTGCCGAGCTGCAGCCCCGCATTCTCCAGCGCCTCGGTGGCCGCGGCCAGGGACATGCCCTCGAGCTTCGGCACCACCACGGTCTCCTCGCCGGACGACACGTAGAGCGTGACGGTGGACCCCTGCTCGACCGACACCCCGCTCTCCGGATCCGTGCGGATCACGTTGCCCTCGGCGATGTCGGGGCTGGACTCGATGACGATCTTCGACGAGAGGTCGAGCTTGGCCAGGTCGTCCTGCGCACGCTCCGACGCCACATTGGTCAGGTCGGGCACGACCCTCGACGTGCTGGGCACCTCGGACGGTCGCATGCTGATCGTGACCACCCAGAACAGGACCGACGCCAGAAGCACCGCCAGCAGCGCGACGCCCGCCCAGATCCACGCGACCGGCGGGCCCGACTGCGTGCGGGTCATGGTGGTGTCGCTGCTGAGCTGCCGCAGCGACCGCGCCGTCTCCTGCGCCTGACGCGGGTTCGGGCCATACAGCTCGCTGGTGAGCGCGCCGATCTGCTTGCGCGTCGGGGCGGCACCGGTCACGGCCGAGTCGAGGGCCGCGCGGAAGTGCGCCGCGTCGGGGAAGCGCTGGTACGGGTCCTTCGCGAGCGCGCGCAGCACGATCGGGTCGAGCGCCGCCGGGGACTCCTCGTTCACCTCGGACGGAGGGATCGGTGTCTCGCTCACGTGCTGGTACGCCACCGCGACCGGAGACTCGCCGCGGAACGGCTGGCGCCCGGTGAGCAGCTCGTACAGCACCACGCCGGTGGAGTACAGGTCGGCGCGGGCGTCGACCGGCTCGCCCTTGGCCTGCTCCGGCGAGAAGTACGCCGCGGTGCCGATGATCTGCGTGGTCTCCGCGACCGTCGAGGAGGAGTCGGACACCGCGCGGGCGATGCCGAAGTCCATGACCTTGACCTGACCCTTGTCGGTCACCATCACGTTGCCGGGCTTGATGTCGCGGTGCACCACACCCGCGCGGTGCGAGTAGTCCAGCGCCTCGAGGATCCCGTCGACGTAGCGGACGGCGTCGGCCACGGGCACCGGGCCCTCGGCGATGATCTTCTTCAGCAGGGTGCCCTTGACGAGCTCCATCACGATGTACGGCGGCTCATCGGACGAGGGGTCGCTCGTCGACGGGTCGCCCGCGTCGTACACCCGCACGATCGACGGGTGGGACATGCGCGACGCCGCCTGCGCCTCCAGCCGGAACCGCGTGCGGAAGCTCGTGTCCCTGGCCAGTTCGGGGTCGAGGATCTTGATCGCGATCTCGCGACCGAGGGTCAGGTCGTACCCGCGGTACACCTTCGCCATTCCGCCGTGCCCGATGAGCTCGTCGACGCGGTACCGGCCCGCGATGACTTGTGGCTCTGTCGACACGGATGACCCCCCTGAAACTACAAAACAGCTGGACTACAGGCTACCCTTCGGCGCCGCCACCACCGTCACCCTCGCCATCGTCCGGGGCCGTGATGGTGACCGACAGCGGGGGCGACGCGTTCGACGTGCGCTGGTCGCCGCCCGAGCACATGGCCTGGTAGGTGACGATGAGCTGCTGGCCCACCGCGTCGCCGACCTTCACCTGCGTGTTGCGCTGCGTCGGCTGGAAGTTCGGGCCGCCCGAGACGAACGAGCCGTTCTGCAGCGACACGACGTAGCCCGACAGGGTGGTGCCGCTCGGGCACGTGAAACCGGTGCCCCAGGCCACCGTGACCGTGCTGCCCGCGACCGGGTCGCCCGTGAGCGTCGGGGTGTCGGTCGGCGTGGGCAGCGGGGTGCGTGCGGCGTACACGGTCAACGCGATCGGCGTCGTGGTCTCGACGTTCCCGGTGGGCTGAACCCGGTACACCTGACCGACCTCCGCGTCGCTCGGGGCGGGGTCGCCGTCGGCGCACGTGACGTTGTTCGTGAAGCCCGCGTCGGCCAGCGTCGCGGTCGCCGTGGCGCAGTCCATGCCGTTGAGGTTCAGCGCAGCCACGTCGACGCGCGTCACCTCGGGCGTCGGGCTCGTGGAGGGCGACGGGGGCGGCGTGGTCTGCGCGGTGGTCGGCGAGTCGGACGGCTTCGGATCTTCCCCCCGGTTGCCGAACATCGCCCACAACGTGCCCACGAGCACGATGATCAGCAGGGCGATCAGGGCGATCAGCGGCCAGGTCCAGGCGCTGCGCTTCTTCTTCTTCTTCTCCTCCTCCGCGACGGCCTCCTCGGTGGGCAGCTGCGCGGTGGTGGGGAGGATGCGCGTGGCACCGTCGTTCGATGCCGTCAGCATGCGCGTGGCGTCGTCGTCGCCGGCGATCCCGCCCGTCGCGATCGCCGGAACAGCGATCGCCGCCGAGTTCAGGTCTCCGCGCCGCAGCGCCTGTGCGGCCCGCGCGACGGTCGCCGCCGAGGACGGGCGGTCGGCGGGCTTCTTGGCGATCATCGCCATCACGAGGTTCTGCACCGGGATCGGCACGGTCGGCGGCAGCGGCGGCGGCTGCTCGTTGATCTGCGCCATCGCGATCGCCACCTGCGACTCGCCCGTGAACGGACGCTTGCCGGCCAGGCACTCGTACGCCACGATGCCCAGCGAGTACGTGTCGGTCGCGGGAGATGCGGGGTGGCCGGACGCCTGCTCGGGCGACAGGTACTGCACGGTTCCCATCACCTGACCGGTCGCCGTCAGCGGCACCTGGTCGGCGATGCGAGCGATGCCGAAGTCGGTGATCTTGACGCGGCCGTCTGGCGTGATCAGCAGGTTGCCCGGCTTGATGTCGCGGTGCACCAGGCCGGCGGCGTGCGCGGCCTGCAGGGCGGACGCCGTCTGCGCCACGATGTCGAGCGTCTTGTCGGCGCTCAGCGCGCCGTCGCGCTCGAGGATCGTGGAGAGGGCCTCACCCGGCACGAGCTCCATGACGAGGTAGGCGCTGCCGTTCTCCTCGCCGTAGTCGAAGACGCTGGCGATGCCCTCGTGGTTGACGAGGGCGGCGTGCCGTGCCTCCGCGCGGAACCGCTCGAGGAACCCCGGGTCCCCCATGTACTCGTCCTTGAGGATCTTGATCGCGACGGTACGCCCGATGACGTGATCCGTCGCCTCCCAGACCTCGCCCATGCCACCGATCGCGATCCGCGACTGCAGCTCGTAACGACCACCGAACGACACACCCTGCGTCGGCCTCATCTGCCCAGCACCGCCTCTATGACCTTCTTCGCGATCGGAGCGGCGATGGTGTCACCGCTCCCTGATTGTCCCTGCCCGCCGCCGTTCTCGACGACGACCGCCACGGCGACCGATGGGTCGTCCGCCGGGGCGAACCCGGTGAACCACAGCGTATGCGGCCTGTTTCCGTTCTCTGCCGTGCCCGTCTTACCGGCCACGTCGACCCCGTCTATTCTTGCACCCTGGGCCGCGCCGTTTGAGACGCTGGCGACCATGGCGGAGGTGATCTCGTTCGCCACATCGGCTTCCATCGCCCGCCCGAACTCGCTGTTCTGGAAGGCCTTGATCACCGACAGGTCGTTGCCGATCACGGCATCCACCATCTGCGGGTTCATGACCACGCCGTCGTTCGCGATGCCGGCCGACACCATCGCCATCTGCAGCGGTGTCGCGGTGACCTGTCCCTGCCCGAAACCGCTGAGCGCGGTCTGCGCGTCGTCGAGCGCCCGCGGGTAGCTGGACGGGGTCGAGGCGAGCGGCGTGTCGAAGCTCCGGTTGAAGCCGAACTTCTCCGCCATCTCCCGGATCGCGTCGTCGCCGAGCTCCACGGCGAGCTCCGCCATCGGGATGTTGCAGCTGAGGCGGATGGCCTCGGCGATCGTCACGGTCGCACCGGGACCGCACGTGCCGCCCCACGCGTTGGACACGCGGTTGGACGAGCCGGGCAGGGTGTACAGCGCGGGGTTGGGCAGCGTGGACTCCGGCGTCCATTTGCCGCTCGCGTATGCCGCGGCCGCCGTGACGAGTTTGAACGTGGAGCCCGGGGGGTTCAGGTCGCCGGCGATCGCGCGGTTCGACAGGGGCTTGCCCGGGTCGGCGACCAGCTGGTCATAGGTGGCGTTCGCGGCGTTCGCGTCGTGCGTCGCCATCAGGTTCGTGTCGAAGCCGGGGGTCGACACCATCGCGAGGATGCGCCCGGTCTTCGGGTCCATCGCCACGACCGCGCCCTGCAGACCGTCGAGCGCCTCGGCGGCAGCCCGCTGCGCGGCCGTGTTCAGCGACAGCTCGACGCTGTACCCGCGCTGCGGCTGACCCGACAGGATGCGCTCGATCTCGGAGAAGAACGCGTTGGAGCCGGTGCCGGAGAGGTCGGCGTTCATCGCCTTCTCGATGCCGGTGGTCGAGCCGAGCGCGGGGTTGAAGTACCCCGTGACCGTCTCCCACAGCGCCGGATCGGTGTACACGCGCTGGAAGCGGTACTGGTCGTCGCTGGGCGTCGAGCTCGCGATCGCCGCGCCGTCGACGATGATCGCGCCGCGCTGGATCTCGAAGCTGTCCAGACGGGTGCGCTTGTTGTGGGGGTTCTGCGCGAGGCTGTCGGACTCGACGACCTGGATCCAGCTGGTCGCGGCGAACAGCGCGATGAACATGAACAGCATGATGATGCTGAGGCGGCGGAGTTCCCTGGTCATGTCAGCCGATCACCACCCGGGGCTGACGGCGCACGCCGTCGGAGATGCGCAGCAGCAGCGCCACGATGAGCCAGTTCGCGACGAGCGAGGAGCCGCCGGCCGCGAGGAACGGCGTGGTCAGACCCGTCAGCGGGATCAGTCGGGTGACACCGCCGACCATGATGAACACCTGCAGCGCGATCGTGAACGACAGTCCCGTCGCCAGCAGCTTGCCGAAGTCGTCCTGACCCGCGAGACCGATCCGCACACCGCGGCTCACGAACACCATGTACAGGCACAGGATCGCGAACAGCCCGATCAGCCCGAGCTCCTCCCCGAGGCTCGTGATGATGTAGTCGCTGTGCGCGAGCGGCGTGATCTCGGGGCGTCCCTGGCCCCATCCGGTTCCGATGAGGCCGCCGCGGGCGAGACCGAAGAGGCCCTGCATCGGCTGGTATCCGGCCACGTCGGGGTCGACCTGCGACGAGTCGAACAGGAAGAGCCAGTTGATGAAGCGGCCGCGCACGTAGCTGAGGATCTGCGTGGCGACGGCGACACCGGCGACCACGAGTCCCAGCCCGATCAGCACCCAGCTGGTCTTGCCGGTGGCGACGTACAGCATCGCGACGAACATGCCGAAGATCAGCGTTCCCGTGCCGAGGTCGCGCTGGAACACGATGATCCCCAGCGAGATGGCCCACACGACCAGCACCGGGCCCAGCTCCCGCATGCGCGGCCACGTGATGCCGAGCACGCGCTTGCCGACCGACGTGAGGCTCTCGCGCGTGCGCACGAGGTAGCCGGCGAAGAAGATCGCGAGGCAGATCTTCGCGAGCTCGCCCGGCTGGAACGCGAAGATGCCGCCGAGCGACACCCACACCTGCGCGTTCGCGTCGGCGATGCGCAGCCCGGGGACGAACGGCAGCAGCAGGAGCAGGATGCCCGCGAGGCCGAAGATGTACGTGTACCGGAAGAGCACACGATAGTTGCGCAGCAGGATCACGACCGCGATGGCACCGGCGAGCGAGATCGCCGTCCACGCCAGCTGCTTGGTGGAGTAGGCGTCCCACCCGGTGTTCTTGAACGCGATGTCGATCCGGTAGATCATCGCCACGCCCAGCCCGGTCAGCAGGGTCGCGATCGGCAGCACGAAGGGGTCGGCGTCGGACGCCACGAAGCGCAGCACGATGTGCAGGGCGAACGCCAGCACGGCCAGACCGCCGCCGATCGCCAGGATCATCGGGTCGATCACGCCCAGGGCGCCCAGCTGCACGAGGGTCAGCGCGGCGCCGCTGATGGCGCACGCGAACAGGAGCAGCCAGAACTCCCGGTTGCGCTGCGTCTGCGGCATGCGCAGGCGCCGCAGGGCCTTGATGACGGTGGTGTCGGCCTGCACGTCGGTGCTCATCCGTCACCCCCCGCCGGAGTGTCGCTCGGGGTGGGCGCCGGCGTGGGCAGCGGGGTCTGCTCGATCACGTTCGCCTCGGCGCCCGTGCGCAGCCGGTCGACGATAGCCATCGCGTCGGACAGCGAGCGGGCCGAGATCGTGCGCTCGACCGAGGCTCGCTGATACGGCGGTAGGTCGGCGAGGAGGATGTCGGTGTCCTCCACCGGGGTGGACAGCGTGATCGGGCCGATGTTCTGCTGCACGCCCTGGAAGATCACCACGCTGTCGTCGTCGGCGCCGATGAAGTACCGCGTCTGCGTCCAGCTGTAGGCGGCGAAGGCCGCGAAGGCCAGCATCGCGATCACCACGAGCACTCCGGCGATCCAGCCGAGGCGGCGGCGTTTGGCACGGCGCCGGTCCTCCTCGATCAGCTCCTCCAGGTACTCGGGCGCCGGCTCGAAGTGGCTTGGCTCGTTCGCGGCCTGACGCACCGGGTGCAGCCAGTTGCTGCGCGGTGCGCGCACCGGCGGCACGTACACACCGGACGGGTTGGAGGCGGCGCCGACGATCGTCGCGGTGCCCGAGTGGATGGGATGCTGCCCGCCCACGTCGACCAGCACGATCGTGACGTTGTCGGGCGCGCCCCCGTCGAGCGCCTGCTTGAGGAGGTTGTCGGCCGTGCGACCCGGGGCGAGCCCCAGCTGCATGGCCTTGAGGATCCGCGCCTCGTCGACCACACCGGACAGTCCGTCGGAGCACAGCAGCCACCGGTCGCCGGGCTGCGTGTGCATGACGAACATGTCGAGCTCGGGGTCGGAGTCCATGTCGCTGAGCACCCGCATGAGCACCGAGCGGCGAGGGTGGTAGCGGGCCTCCTCCGGCGTGATGCGACCGGAGTCGACCAGGCGCTGCACGAACGTGTGGTCGGCCGTGATCTGCGTGAGCGCGTCGTCACGGTAGAGATAGATGCGCGAGTCGCCGATGTGCCCGATCACCGCGTACTCGTCGACCATGATGATCGCGCTGAGCGTGGTGCCGAGGCCCGCGAGCTCCGGTCGGTCCTTCGCCGCACGGATCAGGTCGCCCGCGGCGGTCGTCGCTGCGGCCTGCAGCGCGGCCTGCGCATCCTCCGTCGAGGAGTAGGGCTGGTCAAGGGGCTCCAGGCGCTGGATCGCGATGCTCGAGGCGACGTCTCCACCGGCGTGACCGCCCATGCCGTCGGCGACGACGAACAGGTTCGCCCCGGAGTACCCGGAGTCCTGGTTGTTGGAGCGGACCTTCCCGGTGTGGGAGATCGCGACGCTCGAGCCCTCGAAGACCATGCCGGCGTCAGGCCCTCAGCTCGAACGTCGTGGCGCCCACCTTGACGGGGGTGCCGAGGCTGAGGGCGACCGGTCCCCCGGTCACGCGCTGCCCGGCGACGAAGGTGCCGTTCGTGGAGTCGAGGTCCTGGATCGCCCATGTGTCCCCGCGCAGGAGGAGGCGGGCGTGGTGGCTGGAGGTGTAGTCGTCGCGGATGACGAGGGCGGACTCGCTGGATCGGCCGATCGTCATCGAGTCGGCGCCGAGCGGAAGCTCCAGCCCCGCCTTCGGCCCCGACGTGATGACCAGACGCTTCGCGGTCGCCACGGTCGCGGGGCCGGACGACGGGCGCGACGACGAGGAGGGCTTCGCGGGGGCGGCCGGCGCGGCGGCGACCGGAGCGCCGGCGGCGGCCTCGGCGGGAAGCTTGCGCGCCTTGACCCCGAACAGGTCGGCGCGCAGGGAGTACACGACACCGAACACGAAGAACCACAGCAGGACGAGGAAGCCGATGCGGAGCAGGAGCAGGACGAGTTCACTCATCAGAAGGCTCCGAACGCCCTGGTCGCGTCGTCGCCCGGGCGCGGGGGGCGCGAGGGGGCGGCGACGGGGACGATGCGGAACACCAGGTCGGTGCGGCCGATCGTGATCGTGGTGTCGGAGGGCAGCGCGGCCTCGCGCAGCTTCTGGCCGTTCACCTTCGTGCCGTTCGTGGAGCCCATGTCGCGGAGCATGGCGCGCTCGCCGTCCCACAGGATCTCCGCGTGCTTGCGGCTCGAGCCCGCGTCGGCGATCGTGATGTCGGCGTCGGACCCTCGGCCGATCACCGTGCGAGCCCGGGTGAGCGCGTGGCGGCGGCCGTCGACGTCGACCACGGCCTGCCAGTCGACGCGGCCCTCGACCGTGCCGGAGTTGACGCGCACCGTGCCCGTCGCGACCTTCTCGTCGGCTTCGAGCGTGAGCGATAGCGGCCCGGCGAAGCTGTAGCCCTGGGACTTCGCGTGCGTCGTGAGCAGTGCGTGCAGCTCGTCGGTGAGGGCGCCGCCGAGACCACGCATGCGGTCGGCGTCGTCGGGGCTCAACCGCACCACGTAGTTGTTGGGGGTGAGGATGCGGTCGCGGCTGACGACCGCGGCCTTCGTGTCGGCCTCGCGGCGCAGAGCCGAGGCGATCTCCACCGGCTGTATGCCGCTGCGGAAGGTCTTCGCGAACGCGCTGTTCACTGCGCGCTCGAGACCCTTCTCAAAGCTGTCAAGTAGTCCCACTGGGCTCCTCTGGCATGCCGACCGGTAGGGACATCGTAGCCAGGTGACCTGGGGGAACGCCGCCGCGGCCCCCCGGGGCGTGTGCAACGCGACCGAAAACGCGTGATATCCTCGGGAAGTTGAGTTCTTCGGAACGAGACACTCGCGCGAGTGGCGGAATGGTAGACGCGCTGGCTTCAGGTGCCAGTGTCCGTATGGACGTGGGGGTTCAAGTCCCCCCTCGCGCACAGAACGAAAGTAGCCCCTCACCAGGGATTTCATATCCAGGGTGAGGGGCTACTTCGTTGTCATGGGGCGAGATATGGGGCAAGCGCCGTCGTTCGCCCCATCGCGGGGTTCAGGCTCCGGCGAGGCGGCTGGCGAACTGGTCGACGGCGTTCTTCTGCATCGTCGGGGTGACGTGGCTGTAGATGTTCATGGTCGTGGTGATGGTGGAGTGGCCGAGGCGTTCCTGCACGACCTTGGGTGGCACGCCGAGTTCCATGAGGATCGTCGCGTGCGTGTGGCGGAGTCCTTTGAGGGTGACGCGGGGCAGGTGCTCGAACCTCTTGACCTTGGCGGCCCACTTGAGGCGGCGATCCCAGCGGCTGGTCATCGCGTCGGGTGAGCGGGGCTGGCCGTCGTCGTCTCCGAAGATGTAGGCGTCGGCCCTGGCCAGCTCGAACGATACTTCCGCGCGGGTCACCTTATAGGCGGTGAGCACCTTGAGGGTCGCGGCGTCGATGTCAATGACGCGGGCGTTGCCGGTCTTGGTGGTCTTGGTCTTCGTCCAGTCCTCGGTGTTGATCGCGCGGCGGATACTCACCTGCGAGGTCTTCGCGTTCAGGTCGCCCCACTTCAGCGCGAGGGCTTCGCTGCGCCGCATCCCTGTGTTCGCGATCACCCACCACAGGGCGAACAGCTCGTCCTGCTTCTCGTCGCGATCCCACGCGAGGAACGCGGCAAGTTGATCGGCCGTCCAGGTCACCAGCTCCGCCTTCTCGGCGCGCATCCGGCTCGCAGTCGGCGCTTTCGCCGCCTTCCGCTTGGCGGGGTTGGTGGCGAGGTGGCCGTCCTCGATCGCGGCGTCGAGGATCGCGCCGAGCACAACGTGGGCCTTGTGGACGGTGTTGGCTGACAGTGGCCCGCCCTTGCCCTGCTCGTCTTTGCGGCCGTGCTGCTCCAGCTCGCGGTAGTGGCGGGCGATCCGGGTGGGGGTGAGCTTGTCGAGCGGATAGTGCCCGAGCTACGGGCGGAGATGGTTACGGATGATCTTCTTGTATCCGGCGATGGTGGAATCGGCCAGGTGCAGCCCTTCCACCCAGGCATCTGCATAGGCGCCGAGCGTGGGGACCTTCCCGCCGAACTTCTCCTGCTCGTCGCGCTTCTTGAGCGCGTCCTGCAACGCGGCGTCAGCGTCCGCTACGGTGGCGAACCCTCCCCGGCTGAACTTCTTCTCGCCGAGGTCGGGCTGCTCCGGGTCCACCGGCACCCAGATCTGATACCGCCACTTCTTCCCCGCGGCGGTCGGGTATGACTGGATCGACCCGCGCCCACGACGCCGAGTGCGCGGGCGACGCGCCTTAGCCTGCTGCGACGCCTCGGGGTCATCGGCCCCGCGCTCTGACGGCGTAGTTCGTGATGCCATGATTCTGGCTCCTCTCCGCGGTGTCCGGGCTACTCGGTGGGCTCGAAGCGGTCGAGGTAGTCGGCGGCGTCGAACACGCGCCCGGTCGGGTCGATCTGCACGCCACGCTCTCGGATGAGCCGCTGGCGCTCCTTCAACGCCGCGAGACGCTGCGTGTAGTCGTGGCTGGCCTGGTTCGGGTTGCCGTGGCGCAGCGCGCTCTCGAAGTATTGGATGCGGTTGAGGTTCTGCACCCATTCCTGCTGCCAGTAGGCCAGCAAACCCTCGCTCGTGAGGGTGAGTTCCCCGCGTGCCCACTTCTCGATCTCCTCGGGCAGGTACGACTCGGGTACGCCGGTGAGTGTCGTCTGCTCGTCCGGGGGTGTCAGGAGGGCTGCGGGGCTGGTGCGCAGCAGGTAGGCGATCACGGTGAGGTCGTCCACGTCCACGCGGCGATCACCGTTCTCCAGCTTGCTGATGCCCGACGGCGACAGCTTTCGGCCTGCGGCGCCGAGAGCGTCGGACATGGTGCGCAGGTCCATGCCAATCGCTTGACGGGCGGCGCGGATGTTCGCGGCGACGTGCGTGTTGGTGATTCCCGGAGGATTGCCCCTCACCCGCTCTGTTTCCATAGTGAGAACATACAGCGCGGTACTTGACAATGCAAGCCTGGGCTTCTACCGTGGATTGCACCCTTCTTCTCTCGTGCGGCAACGAACGGATGGTGCGACATGCGGCAGAGCACTCTCGACATCGACGACCTCCGCCGCCGTCGCAGCCTCGTCATCACCCGTCAGGAGGCCGCCGAAGCCCTCGGCGTCGATCCTCGCACCATCACGGTCGGCATCGAGGACGGCACCATCCCCTCGGTGAAGATCGGCCGCCGCATCGTCATCCCGCGAGAGAAGTTCCTCGCCCTGTTCGCAGACGGCACATCCTGATATCCGCGATGCGCACCGCTCATTCGAGGTTGAGGACTTTGGATCGGACGAATTTGCCGATCCTGCGGATGAATCGGTCTCCGGGGTTTCCGTAGGGGTCGTCGGTGACCATGTATGTCCAGGTCGCGGAGGGCCGTCTGAGTCCTAGTTCGGTGAGGTCGCGGCCAATGTCCGCGGAGCTGAGCGCGGCGATGAAGTCCGCGGTCTGCTGGTAGGTGCGGTCGAAGAATCCGTGAAACTCGCGGAGCGCGAGCCGGTGGAACTCGTCGGCCGGTTTCTCGCCACCAAGGGCTCGGAGGTGGATGCCGTCCCTTATCTCTTGCAGTGTCGTCAGGTGTAACACCCATTGCTCGTCCACGAAGAACAGCGCGACCGCCCTGGTGGTCTGTGACACCGGGTCCAGGCCACAGGCGGACACGAGTTGCTCCCAGTGCTCAGCGATCAGGGCCTCCACTCGCTCGTCCGCGACTGTGCTGTCGATGATCTCTTCACGGTGGGCGAGGACGGTTGTTCGTTGTGCGGCGATGGCACGGTTGTAGACCCAGGTCGCGCGGTGCCGGTCCGTGCGCAGTCCTTCCGCGATCGACTGGCACTGATCAGCGATCTTCTGTCGTGTGGCGGTTGGCAGGGTGTCCTGTTCCCGAGCTATGCGAGTGAGCATGCGGCCGGTGGCGTGGAGTTGGATGAGGTCGTCTTCGACGCTGAGGAAGGCGCGGCTGATGCCAGGATCGCCTTGTCGTCCGGACCTGCCGCGTAGTTGCGCGTCGAGGCGGCGGGAGGGATACCTACCGGTCGCGATCACAGCGAGTCCGCCCGTCCCGGCGACACGCTCTCTGTCGCGTCCATCGGGGCCTCCAAGCTTGATATCGGTGCCGCGCCCGGACATCTGCGTCGAGATCGTCACCGCCCCGTACTCGCCCGCACGGGCGACGATCTCCGCTTCTTGCGCGTCGTTCTTCGCGTTCAGCACCCGAACCGGGACACCTGCCGCGTCAGGGCGGGCGGCGAGGGCTTCTGATTCGGACACGCTCTGCGTTCCCACGAGTACGGGTTGCCCCGCCTGATGTCGAGCCGTCACGTCGTGGACGATGGCCGCAATCTTCTCGTCCTCGGTAAGCACGATCGTGTCCGGCGCGTCGATCCGCCGGTTGGGTTCGTGGCGTTCGACTCTGCCTGCGGGGAGCCGGTAGAACTCAAGCAGTTCTTCCGCGACCGCGGTCACGGTGCCACTCATCCCCGCCCGTGTCTCGTATTGGAGGAGGAGGTCCTGGATGGTGATCTGGTCGAGGATCACACCGGCTGCGGATGCGGGGAGGTGTTCTTTCGCTTCGAGCGCCGCGTGCAGGCCGTCAGGCCAGCGTTGCAGATGCGCGACCCGCCCTCGTGTGGTGTTGATCAGGCTGATCTTCCCGTCGGTGACGAGGTAGTCGACGTCGCGGTGCACCAGGACTCGAGCGTGGAGGGCGAGGTTGATGCGGGTAAACATTCCCAGGTGCTCGGTGTCGTAAAGGTTGATCCCGCCGAGCTTCGCCTCCAACCGGTCGAGCCCGTCATCGGTCAGGCTGACCGTGGCCTGGTCCGCGTCGATGGTGAAGTCCTCCTCCGGCACGAGAGCCTCCACGAGAGCGGTGGCGTGGTCGAACTCGTCGGCCATATGCTCGGCGGAACCGGCGAGCACGAGCGGGACCATCGCTTCATCGATCATCACCGCATCGACCTCATCGACGACCACGGCATCGAACAGCGGCGCGACCCGCTCACCCGGAGTGACGGTGAAGCGGTCGCGGAGCATGTCGAAACCGACCTCGCTTACCGGCGCATAAACCACATCACACGCGTACGCGTTGCGGCGGTCGTCGTGCGGAGTGTGCTGACCGATCCATCCCACGCTCACACCGAGCAGATCGAAGAACGGTCCCATCCAGGCAGCGTCACGCTCGGCGAGGTAGTCGTTCACGGACAGCACATGGGCTCGCCTGCCCGCGAGCGCGAAGCCCGCCGCAGCGAGAGCACCGACGAGTGTTTTGCCCTCACCGGTATCCATCTCCACCGCATGACCCGACAACAGCCCGCAACACCCCAGAAGCTGCTCATCGAAAGGGCGCAGCCCCACGGTCCGGGTTGCCGCTTCCCGCGCCACCGCGAGATACCGAGCCGTCTCCTCCCGCAGTAGCCGCTTCTCCCCGGTACGCAGCCCGAGCGTCGCCGCCTCGGCGCGGAGCGCATCATCATCCAGCGTCCGCATCCGTTCTTCACGCCCGTTCGCATCAAGCACGGTCGGCAGATAGCGGCGGAACGACACCGCCCCCGGCAGGCTGAGAAGCTGACTGGCCCATCCGGTAACGGACGGCCTCACCGCGGCGTCCCCACCGCGACCAGGACCGCCAGCAACGGCACCACACGAGCCGCCGGAACCTCATACACGCCACGACCCGCAGAAGCCAGCCACCCCGTCGTCGTCAGCACTTTCAGATGGTGATAGACCTGACCACTCGTCCCGCTCTCCAACTCCTCAACCAAACCAGATGCGGTCACCGTCCCGTGCAGCACCGCGTGCAGAATCGCCAGACGAACCGGATGCCCCAACGCATCCAGCACCCCCGCGAAGTCCGTCCAGTCCTGCGCCCAGACCGCCGATGCCGCCAGCCCGTACTGCCACTGCACCACGCCACCGGTCGGGAGGTCGACAGCACCGGTGTAGAGCACTGCCCCGCCCTCCGGAGAGCGAGCCTTCAACCCCTCCAATGCCCACAACGCCTCCGCCGCCGACTCCGCCGCTGCCGCCACGTTCGGCAGGCCCTCGCCCCCAATGGACTGCCCCTGCAACTCCGCTACCGCCTGCTCCAGCGCGTCCAGCCGCGCGTCAACATCAGCCCTGTCCATATCCGAATCTTACGTCAGAACGTAATCTCAGATTTTTCAAGTGGACACTGTCATCCAGCGACGATCGCTATGCACTCGCGAGAAGGCTGGACTATGGAAGGAATCGAGAGCGCCTGTCCATCAGGTCGGCGCCCAGAGTTCGCGCGCTTGGCAAGTTACCTTGTGGCAAGTAAACTTGTGGCATGGAATCAGACCCGATCATCCTGGATAGTGCCCACCGGCACGGTGTCTCGGATGCGGCGATGCTCCATGCGCTCCGTTTCCCTGTCCGGCACTTCGTGCAAGACGATGCGATGACGATGTTCATCGGCCCCGATGAGACCGGCACCCTGGTCGAAGTCGGTGTCATCGAATGGCACGGTGTGATCGCTATCGCGCACGCGATGCGTCCGGCACGACCCAAGTATCTGAGGTGAACATCATGGCTCCACGCTCTATCGAAGACATCAAGGCCCGCGCCGACGAGTTCGCGGACGCGTTCGAGAACTACGAACCCCAGCCCGGCGACCAGGACGCCCCGATCCCGCCCGTGATGGCGGTCAAGCTCGCCGCTTGGCGGCGCGACACCGCCGAACGCGAACTCGCGGACGCCGTACGCGCCGCGCGCGAGAAGCGGCTGTCGTGGCGGGAGGTCGGTGAGGCGATCGGCACCAGCGGCGAGGCCGCACGCCAGCGCTACAGCGCCAGCGCATAAGCGATCAAGGAGAAAAACGCCCGATGAGCCAAGCACGTCCTTCGAGAACGTATGAGACGGGAGCGATCACGGTATGGATGCGCCGGATCACGGTGGTCTTGACCATTGTTCTGACCGTGTTGTTCCTCGTCCGATTTCCGACCCTGCCGGAGACGATCCCCACCCACTTCTCGCTTACCGGTGAGGCGGACGGGTGGGGTCCGCGCTGGATGCTCTTCACGCTTGTCGTCCCTCTTGCTGCCCTCGTGCTCGGGATGGTGTGGATCTCCGCTCGGCCTCAGACCTTCAACTACCCGCTCGTCGTCACCGACATGAACGCCCAGGCCGTTTACCGTGAAGGTGAGCGAATAGTTGTGTGGATCACACTGTCCGTCCTGCTGTTGTACGTAGGCATCGCGATCGCTACGTTCGGCTGGAACGGGAGCCCGTTGGTCGGAGGCGGGGCTCTCGGGGTTCTCGTTTCGCTCGGCGTGGGCATCATCCGTCTCGTCACCGCGGGCAGAACCTCCGCCGAGGAACCCGACGCGCCACGCCAGATACCTGCATCGGACTGATCATTGCGGGCTGCCTATCGCCCTCGCCGAATGCCCGGCAGTGCACAATGTGCTCAGGTGGTGGAGTTGTTCGGGTGGACCGTGCTCGCGGTCGGCATGGTGCTGTTCATCGCGTCGTTCGCGCTGACCGTGCGCGCGAACCCCGCCGGGCACGATCGCCATGCGGAGCATCAGCGTTGGCATGCTCTCATCGGCGCAGCGGCTCTCATCCCAACGCTGGGGTACGGGGTGCCGATCGTGACTGCTCTGCCTTCGATCGTGATGCCCGCAACGATCGCGGCACACAACCGCAAGATCACGGTCGCTACCTGAGAGGACTGGTC
Source organism: Microbacterium sp. PF5 (assembly GCF_004794315.1). Classification (NCBI taxonomy): domain Bacteria; kingdom Bacillati; phylum Actinomycetota; class Actinomycetes; order Micrococcales; family Microbacteriaceae; genus Microbacterium; species Microbacterium sp. PF5. The sequence continues at coordinate 18,916 of NZ_SSDQ01000142.1, forward strand.
ACAGGCTGAGGCCTGGTCGTCCTCGCTGCTGATCTGGGCCAGTTCTCGTCGGCCCAGCGTTCCGGCGCGCGAGCGCCTCCTGGCGGGCTTCGAGCTCTTCACGCTCGATCCGCTGCTGCTCGCGCCTTTGGGTGAGCCATTCGGCTGCTTCTGCGACGGGGCGTGCGTCCAGTTCCTTGATGATTTGCCGCGCGCGGGCGGCGCGTTGCCTGGCGCGTTCGGCGTCGGCTGTGGGGTTGGGGGTGCGGAAGGTGCCGCGCATCTGCCGTGCCTGCTCTGCCCCGTATACCTCGACGGTGAGGTAATCCTGCTCGATGCTTTGTCGCTCGCGCGTCTGACGTTTCGCGGTCTGGGCGTCGTTGAGGGCGTGTTCGGCCGCTCGCACTTCCGGGTGGGCGTCGGCTTGTTGCGTCGTGATCGTGTTCACCCATTCTGTGATGGAGTGCCAGGGGGATGGTGCTGTGCCCCAGGTCTGGGTGATGCGCTGCTCGATCGTCTCGACAGATTCGGCGGCGGCGTCGCTGTTCCGGGCGGTGGTGCGCTTGCGCCCGAACTTCGCCGCTCTCGCCTCTCCTCGGGCGTCGTGGAGGCGTGTCCGTGCGTGGGCGAGTTCTTGCACGTCGGCGCGCGCCCGCTTCTCGACTTCGGCGGTGACCGCGTGGCGGGTGTGCTCCGCACGCTCTGTCGCGTGGGTGACAAGTTCCTTAATCGCCTGAGTTTCTGCGCGGTGGGTGTCTTTCTGCGCGGCGAATCGGGCGGAGGCCTCCTCGAACACGGATGCGCTCTGCTCTGCGTGTTGGACGATCCGGGCGAGGCGTGCTCGTTCGGTCTGCACGAGACGCACCGGCCCCTCGTCCACGAGTCCGCGCACGGCCTCGGTTGCCCGCTCGGTGGCGTCGGTGAGTCCGCGGTCGGCGCGGTCGCGTTCCATTGCCTCGATGAACTGTGCCCTCGCGTCGGCGTGGTGCTCGGCCACGATGTGCAGCATGTTCGACTCGCGGCCTCGGGTCATGCCGACGTAGACGCTCGCGGCGCTGGTGGCGTTGGTGAGGATCGTGTGCGACCCGTCCACGGTCGCGCCCTGCACCCCGTAGGCGGTCGCCGCATACGACAGATGCGCATGCTCGGTCACATACTTGGCGGGGAGGCGCACGGTGCGCTTCCGTTTCCGCCCGTCCTGGGCCTCCCGCACGTTCAGCGACCCGTCCTGCTCGACGTGCTGCACGATCCATTGCTGCCGGTTCGCCACCCCAAGCGCGGTGTTGTTCTTGCGGGTCTGGATCAAGTCACCGGCACCGATCGGCAGGTCGTCGCTCCCGGAGACGGTGCGCTGGTCGTCGACCTCGCCACGCGCAACCCGCTCATCGCGGATGCCCGCGTTGATAGTGCGGGCCTCATCATTCGAGGTCACCGTGACGGCCTCTCCATCTTGTCGATGCTGAGCGATGTGCTCTCTCGCGTCGTCGCTGCTCGCGTGGATACGGACAAGACCAAGAGAGGCGAGCTGATCGAACACCTCATCGGGGTTACGTCCGTCGCGCATCTGCACCGTGACCTCGGCATATGCGGGGTCGGTGAAGCGATGCACCTCGGCCATATCGAACGTGCGGCCCCGGATGTGTGCGGCCATGTCGAACACCCCGCCGCGCCCGACCGCGGCGAGCTGCGCGCGATCCCCGACGAGCGCGACCGTCGCACCCGCCTCAGTACAGACCGCCAGGAGAGCGATCGCGGTGTCCTGGTCGAGCATCCCCGCCTCGTCCACGATCACCCGCTCACCCCGCGTCAACCGCGCATCCTCGGACGGGCCGCGATAGGTGTGCCCGGTCTCGGGGTCGATGTTGCCGGGGGCGATGCGCGTCCATACGCCGTCACGGTTCCAGCGCCACCCGTGCGCGTGCACGAGCGCCGCAACACTGGTCGCGGGCACACCGAGTTCATCGTGTACGACCTGCGCGGCGCGCAACGTCGGCGCAACCACCCGCGACACGCGCCCATGTTCCTGCGCGACCTCGATTGCAACGCCGAGCATGGTGGTCTTACCGCTTCCGGCTGCGCCTTCCACGATCACCAGCGGATCGGTCGAGGCGACCGCGGCGGCGGCACGCTCCTGTCCTGCATCCAGGCCCCGCGCTCGTGCTGCGGAGCGCACATCCGGGTGTTGCGGCTCCCGCTCCGGCACCCGTGCGGCGATGAGGTCGCGCAACTCTGTCTCGGCCTGCATCACGCGCAGGCTCGTGAGGTGCGCCACATGCTCCGGCGCAGGTGCGCCGGGCGGGAGGATCGAGAAGCAATCCTCCATCGCCAACGATGTTGCAACGTGCACGAAATCGCGTATCTCGGCGGGCGCTGCCTGCACGCCGTACTCGGTCATGATCCGGGTCGCGTGCTCCTGCACCGCGTGCCGCGTCCACGCCGAACCACCTGCCGCACAGCGATCCAGCGCTCGATTCGCCACCATCTGCACGGAGAGGTTGTCTAGTGATGCCGGCGCACGGCGCAAGGGTCGGCGCAACGTGGCGGGGTCGTAGCCGGCTTCCCGTAGCTCGATCTCCCAGGCGTGTTCTTCACGGAGAGTGGTGGGCTTCTTCGCGGGCCGCTCATACGCCCACGCCTTCGCCGCGAGCCGGGCCGAGACAACCGGGCCTATCGACTCGCCGGGATGCGCGGCCTCCCACTCCGCTTCGAGCCGTTCAAGATGCTTGCGCACTTGCTCGCCGCGCTTGCTCATCACGCCGTTGAACCGCTCGAGCTCGACCACCTCACCCGATACCGGATCGAGGGTGAGTCCGTGCCGATCCAGTACCTCCGCAAGCGCGGGGTGCGCGGCGACCACGGCGGTGCCAAGGGCGCGGATCGCGCCCTGCTGTCGGAACAGCGCCGCGGTGTCCAGCGCCCGCCACCTCCCCGCGGCCCACACCCGTGTGCCGAACTGAAAGTGAATATGCCGGTGCGGATCACCCGCCCGCGACGTGCGGTGCGACACCGCGACTGTGTGCAACTGCTGGACGGGGACGACCTCCTGCTTGCCGCGCGGCCCCACACGAGTGACAGAGTGCTGTGAGAGCCAGCGCTGAATCTCCGCCACGGCGTCCTGCTGCGCCCGGTCGAGAGCATCGGAGACCTCCGGGTGGAGAGCTGCGGCGATCGAGAGCGACTTCGGTGCGTTCACCACCATCTCCGCGAACCGCGGCGACCCCCGCCGCCCCTCACCCGGCAGACGCGGCCTCCCCATCGACTCACCCGTGAGCGGGCTCGTCCAGTCCACCCAGGCGGCATAGGCCTCCGGGTCGAGCCCCAACGTCGCTGTCACGTTCCCGTGGCCGTCGAGCGCGGCGAACTCCGCCACGGACCCCTCCGCGCCGAGGTAATAGTCATCCGCGCGAGAGCGGTCGGCCTCGACATAACGGCGCGCATCGGCTCCGGTTCCACGGAACAGAATCACGCCGCCATGCATGAGGATCACCACCAGTGATTTCTAGTATCGCGGGATATGTATCTACCACGGTAGCATACGTTCATTCTCTAGGGAAGGATAGAGAGGTAGGAGGAGGTCGGGAGTATCGGAGAGGCCTTGGAGGGTAGATGAGGTCGCGGAGGGAGTTCTTGGGGCGTCGTCCGGGAGAGGGTCCGTCGAGGTCTTCATGCGGAAGGTGATTCGGGGAACGGATCGGAGGTGTTCCTCGGCGTGTTCCACCGGTCGGAGTAGGGCGGCACGCGCGAATCGAACGCCGCCACTGCGTTCCTGCTGCTCGCTCCCTACCTTCGCCGGAACGGTTCGAACGGCGCAACGCCGTTCCGCCAGTTCGCGCTCCGCCTTCCCGCTTGCGCCGTTCGGGCACGCTCTGGCGTGCGGGCGAAGAAGCAATAGCCGGAACAAGCGGAAGGAGCCTCACAACACGCCGGCAATGGTCTTAGCTGAGTCCCCTCTGGCGGTACGCTGGATTGGAAAGGCCCGGTCGGGTGCCTGCGTAGCCGAAGGAGCGCCCGATGGTTCTGCCCCGCATCGTGAGCCTCTTCTCAGGTGCTGGAGGACTTGATCTCGGCTTCCATCTGGAGGGCTACGAGATCGCCTTTGCGGTCGATCGGATGGCGGCCGCGGTGCAGACGCATAAGCGCAACTTCCCGGCGACCATGTCCGTTGCGGCGGACATCACGATCCGGAACGAGGCATCCGGCAGCCTCGTCGTCTTGGACGAGATCGCGAAGGCACTGAAGGATGGCGAGGCCATCGGAATCATCGGAGGGCCTCCGTGTCAGGGATTCTCGCGCGCGAACCCGAACTCTCACGCTGATGACCCTCGCAATCAGATGCCAAGCTTCTACCTCGAAATCGTTGAGGCGTTGCAAACGCGCTACGACGTGCAGTTCGTGCTCTTCGAGAACGTCATGGGCATCCGCGATGCGAAGCACTCGGTGACCTTCCGCGGCATCCTGGCTCGGTTCAAGGAATTGGAACTCACGGCGGGTGTCGCCGACCACTCGGCCCTCGACTACGGCGTGCCCCAGACACGGAACCGCGTGATCATCTCAGGGTTCAAGAGCGAGGCAGCCGCTAGAGCTTTCAAGCCGAAGACGATCTCTCGCGAGGAAGTCGACTTAACGGTGCACGGCGCAATTGGTCACCTGCCTCAGCCAGCGTTCTTCTCACGAAACCTCTCGGCCGACGACATCCCGACACATCCAAACCATTGGACAATGACTCCCCGGTCCAAGCGATTCAAGGGCGAGACCGCTGGCCCCGCGCCCACTAGGAGTTTCCGACGCCTGTCGTGGGACAAGCCAAGTCCCACGGTGGCCTACGGACATCGCGAGATTCATGTTCATCCCGACGGAGCGCGTCGGCTCAGCATTTATGAGGCGATGCTCCTGCAGGGGTTCCCGACGTCCTTCGTGCTAGAAGGAACTCTCTCGCAGCAGGTGGAGCAGGTCTCAAACGCCGTGCCGCCGCCTGTGGCACGTTCGCTTGCCGCAGCTGCCGCCATTGCGTTGGCCACGGTGTCTAGCGTCGATCACGAGGCTGCGGCGTAGCCCGTTCGCTCGTCGCGTGTCGGTAATCATCCCTACAGTGGAGAGCGACGAGCGGGGGAAAAGCTATGAGCGAGGCGGGCAGTCGGTCAGGACCGAACGTGCTCCTCAGCCTTGCGGAAAACCCTGACTCCGAGCCGGTGCAGTCAGCTTGGATCGGCCCGATTCTCGCGCTCGGAACGCGGCTTGCCCGGAGGGCTGATGATTTCAGCGGTCGGCAGTTGATCATTGCAATTTCGGTTCCGAGTCGCGAGTACGCAGCGGCACTCGTCGGCACGGGATGGACGCTTGGGCGGGCGCCTGTACAGACAACGATTGACCCGCTGACTGTGCTTCGAGGAGCGTTGCCACGGGCGCACTACCGTGCGGTGAATGCAACGCATGTCATCTCAGGCCCGTTCCAGGGGCTCGATGAGACCCGACCCCCGGCACGGGTCACCTTGGCGGGTCACTGGGCTGTTGACCGCATGGAGGGCGTTGCGCCCGTGGCGGAGGGTGATCCGGCGGAGAAGATGCTGCGACCGACGATCGGAAGTATCGGTCGTTTGACGGGAGTCGACCGCGACTGGGTGCGACGTCTCGTGGCACCGGCTGCGGACCTCGCAATCGTGGGAACGAAGAGCTGGATCAGTGACGATCTCGAAGCCGTCCTGGCGCGGGGTGATGATCCTGACGGCGACGCGCTGGCAACACTGCTTCTCCCAAGGACTGAGAAGTCAGCAACTTGGTTCTCGCGCATCTATTCGTCTTCGGGCTTTGCCGACCAGCTTCCGCTTCCCGATGACGTATCCCTCACGATTCTGGACGGCCAGGGTGCAATCAGATATCTCAATGACGTCCTAAGCCCGATCGTCGTGTGCGTCTTCGATCGATCCGTTGCTGACGAGAGTGCAGCGGAACAGGTCATGCAGCTCAGAAACTCGCGCGGAGAGCCGATCGCGTTGTCGACACAACTCGGTTGGGCTCCTCCTGCCGGTGTCGAGGCACTCGGATTCACGGTGGCACTATGACGTCGCGGATCATCGGACTCGATCAGCGATACGCGGCCTCCGCTTCGCTGGTACGGCATGGCGTCGAGATCATTGCTGTTCGGGACGAACTCGGTGCAAGGTTCGATTCGGCCACCCGCGGCCTGTTCCGACTGATCCAGCGGGATGGGCCGGGCGTCTGGGACCATCTCGCCGGTGCCGCGAAAGCACTGCGCTGGCGCCTCATCACCGACCCGATGCCGATAGAGCGCAATGCTCAGCTCACGGCTGCCGCGGGCGAGGTGGGTCGTCAGGCTCGGCGGCTGATCGGAGCCGTCAACGAAGACGTGCTCCTGCGAGAGATCGCTGACGCCGCGGCTGCACTCTGTGCCCGCGACCCACTCATGGGCGCCGTACTGCTTGAGTCGCTGGCTGAGGTCGGAGTTGACTCGGCAATTGTCGTGGCTGCGAGCAGTCGATCGCGAGAAACCCTGGGCGAGTGGCTCGGTTCGCTTGGGGTACGTGTTCTCACGCTCGGCGATCTTGAGCTCGCCGATGTTTCCGAGGACATCGCCTACTTCGTGGGTCCACCGCGATTCTTCAAGCCGACGGCAGTCACTGCGCCCCGCACGCTGGAAGTGACGTTCATCCTCCCGGCGTGGTTCGGCGATCGAAACGTCCCAAGGTCGGCAATCGCACAGTACGCCGAAGGCGGTATCCAGGTCGCCGCGCGCATCGTCGAGGTTGGCGATGCATGGCCCGCGTCGATGGAGCCTGGGATGTCGGAGACCGAGTCGATCCCGGAGGAGGACCTCCTTCCGCAGCCGGTCTGGGGGAGCCGGGTGAGTGAGGACCGTGCGCCTAACGCGGACGAGGTGGAAGCGCGCAAGATCCTTCTTTCGGGGAACCGCGCAATCTGGCTTGATGACGATGGTGAGCGCATCCGCGCGCTTGATCCGACACAGCCGCCTGGCGAGCGCGTTGGCTATTCCGAGGTGCCCGCGGTCGCTCCGGGCACCTATCTGCTTCTGCGTGAAGGTGAGGCTGAGCGCGAGTCCCTCCATGCGCGAGCATTTACGCGAATCGGCCCTCGCGCGTCAGCAATCCAGGAGTCGCAGGCGTCCTGGAAGTCTGCGCTGATTGACCGACTCGGGGCGAGCGGCATTCGCGACTCTGAACGCGCCTTGCGTGCACTCGGGGTTCGCGCGGCCGGCCAGGTCCGTGCCTGGGCATCGCCTCACGTGATCCGTCCGCAGAGTGATGGTGACTTCGAGCGGCTCCTCGGGTGGCTGGGGTTACCGGTCCAGCCGTACTTTGGGCACGCCTCATTGCTGAGACATGAGGTGCATCGAGCCACTCGGGAGTTGCGTGACCGGCTGGAAGCGGCGGCGGATGTCGCGGACCTTCACGAGCTCGACCGCGTTGGTCACATGACGCTCGATATTGCCGAGCCGGGTTTTCGGGGCATGTTCGTTACCCGTGTCCTTGCGATCGCGCCATTTACGGAGCTGGTCGCCCGTCACGACGCTCGCGTGCCCTTTGCCGACGAGGGTGCTCAATGGCTCGAATGATTCCGGCCTATTGCGCCGATTCCGCGCCTCCGGGGGAGAAGGCTGTCTTCGCGGCGCTGCGGGATGCAGTTGGGACTGAGCACTGGACGGTGCTGCACTCACTTGGGATCGCGCAGCATGAGCGACAAGTCGAAGGCGAGGCGGACTTCGTCATCGTCGCGCCCGATGCCGGGCTGCTGGTGATCGAGGTGAAGTCGCACCTGTCGGTCGCGCGTAGCTCAGATGGCGCCTGGCGCCTTGGTCAGGACTCTCCGACCGTGCGAGGACCATTTCAGCAGGCGCAGGAGGCGATGCACAGTATCCGGGGCTATCTCCTGAGTAAGCGGGTCGAGCTGCAGGATGTCCCGATCTTGCACGCAGTGTGGTTTACGGGAGTGCGTGCGCGAGCGACGCTGCCCGACTCACCGGAGTGGCACTCGTGGCAGGTGCTCGATTCGAGCGACTTTCCGAGCGCAGTTCAAGCGGTCGAACGAGTCATGAGAGAGGGAGCGCAGCACCTCGCCTCCACGATCAAGTACTTCGGCTTCGGTGGATTCGGCCCGGACCAGGCCACCGCTGAACGGATCGTTGCCACGCTTCGCCCGCGGTTCGAGGTCGTGATGACTGCCGGGGACCGCCGACAAGCGCGAGAGGGTCAGCTCGCACAGTTCGTCGAGGAGCAGTACCGCGCACTGGACTCAGCCGCCGACAACAGAGGCGTCTTGTTTACAGGCCCTGCCGGAACTGGCAAGACCTTCCTCGCCGCCGAGTCGGCTCAGCGGGCAGCCGCTCAGGGACGAGCGGGGAGGCTTCTATGCTTCAACCGCCTGCTAGGGCACAGCCTCCGCGAGAAACTCTCGGATGTCGTGGGGCTCCGCGTGGGCACATTGCACCAGGAGATGCTGCGACTCGCCGGCATGAGCGGCCCGCCGGCAGACGCCGATAGCGACTTCTGGGAGCGAGTGCTGCCCGAACTGGCGCTTGAGGGCCTTGCTGAGCGGAGTGCGGAGGAGGTCGGAGACTTCCTCATCGTCGATGAGATTCAGGACATCGCGACCGACACGTACCTCGACTTGCTTGATCTGGTCGTCAAGGGCGGGCTGCGCGACGGTCGCGTTCTCATGTTCGGCGACTTTGAACGGCAGGCGATCTATGGCAGTGAGGGTGCACGCGAGATACTTCGCGCCCGATCGCCACATCTGGCCTCGTTCCGGCTGTCAGAGAACTGCCGGAACCTGCCCCGCATCGGGTATCAGGTCAATCTCCTCGGTCACTTGGCACCGGGGTTCAGAGAGTTCCGCCGAACCGACGACGGCATCGATCCGACGATCATCAAGTACGTCCGCGGCGAGGACCAGGCCCCCATACTGCGGAAGATCGTAGGCGATCTGCGTGACGAAGGCTTCGATCTGACAGAGATCGTCGTGCTCAGCCCGCTTGCCGATAGTTCTGTTGCTGCGAGCACATCCGACCCCTGGCTTCGTCAAGTGCTGAGTCCCGCAGACGGGTCGAAGCCGATCAAGGGACGGCTCCGCTACGCCACCATACACTCGTTCAAGGGACTGGACGCGCCGGCTGTCGTTGTCACTGACCTTGACGACTCGGGTGGGCTGCACTTCGATGCGCTCGTCTACGTCGGGCTGACACGCGCGACGGATCGCCTGACCGCCCTGGTAGAAACGAAGACGCTGCGGCGACTGATTGGAGGCGAGGCATGAGCGGAATCGAATCCCGTGAGACCGTTGAGGCGGCCCTACGACGCGAGCTCTTCGGGCCCCTCGACGGTGATCCCGTGCGGGGGCAGCCGCTGACGATTAACGCCGGAGTCGTGCATTTCGAGAAGAAGGAGGCCTCCCGGGGCCAGTTCCATGATGCGGACAGTGGCCAGGAGATTCTCACAGGCGGCACCCCGCTCAAACGCTACGGCGTCGGAGTCTTGTTCGCGGGCGCTACCGTCGGCGGCTCGCCGGTGGAAAGCGCCGTCGAGGAGGTTTCCGACGCCCTCGACGGAGTCACCGGTATCGCGCTCTCCGAAGACGACCTGATAGGGCCGCCTGTCGAGATCCAGGGTCACGTCCGTCACGATATCGCTGACTCGGATGACTTCGATCTCACGGATGCCAATACGTTCAAGCCGTCGGCGATGGCCGTCTCGTTTGAGACTCGCATGGCTGACTCGGGAACCCTCACCGTTGAGGTGGTCGGCGCAAGATACGAGAAGCTGACGGTCCACATCGCAGGTGTCGCCAAACCAGTCGATTGGTGGGTCAGGCGCCCCTTCGAGGCGGTCGGCACGATCTCGGGTGGCACGGTTCTGCGGGAGACGAATCGGCTCAAAGTCGTTGACGTCGTGCTCCTGAGCGGCGAAGGCGTTGTCCCTCTTGCGGTGCGAGTGTTCAGTCGTCCGGTCCCCGGGGCTGACGACCCGGCTCTCAGGATCGTGACCGTCGCAGTCGTCAACGATGCTCCTGGTTCCGGCCCGTCTGCGGCAGTCTTTCAGGTTGGCTTCAAGGTGTCGACTGTCGGCAACGCTGAAATCATCCCCTATCCGGAGGTTGAGCTGCCCAACCGGGACGAGGAGGAGCGATCGCTTGACCTCCTCTACCGGAACCAGCGCACCTATGCGATCGGGCATGGCTGTGCAGCCGAGTGGGGGGCAGTCAACGCCGATGGAGTTGTGCCGTTCGTGCAGGCCGCAGCTCTGCCTGCATATGAGGTCGTCAGCCTCTCACCGAACGTGTACCTGTCTGACGACGACGGGAATCCTGCCTTCGATGCCGATGGCAAGCGGCAGCCGGTGGCTGTCAGTATGGCGGCCCTGGCAAGTGGTAGCGAGGACGGCGCCGCCCAAGTGGAGCTTGTCCTCAGTCAGTATGAGAAGTGGATCGATCGGCGGGAGGCCGAGATCCCCGAGTTGCTTCCGCGCTATCAGGACGCCGCGAGTGAGCACATGCGTCGAGCACGAGCGGCGCTGACGCGGATGCGAACAGGCTGGAGCCTCGTGGCAGCGAACGATCGAGCTGCGCGAGCGTTTCGCTGGGCAAACGAGGCGATGCTGCTCCAGCAGGTCCGATCCGGATTCGAGCTGCGCGAGGCCAAGCAGAGCGGCGATGGTCGCTGGAGAATCGAGGGAGCGCACCCCGCGCTCACCGTGCCGACTGGCCGGGGATACTGGCGTCCATTCCAGATTGCGTTCCTACTTGCAGTACTGCCCGAACTCGTAGAGCCAGAACGCCAGACTCGCAGCGACGTCGATCTGATCTTCTTCCCCACTGGCGGTGGCAAGACAGAGGCGTACCTTGGCGCGGCCGCCGTCAGTTTGCTCTCCCGGCGGCTCCGTAACCCCGATGACGCCGGAACAGACACGCTCATGCGATACACCCTGCGTCTCCTCACGGCGCAGCAGTTCCTCCGTGCTGCATCGCTGGTCTGCGTGCTCGAAGACATTCGGGAGCAGAACTCTGACACCCTCGGTGCTGCTCCCTTTGGAATCGGGATTTGGCTGGGTGGCAGCTCAACGCCGAATACGTGGAAGCAAGCACTTGACAACTTGCGGGCTCTGCGTAGACGACCTCACGAGCAGAACCTTTTCCTTCTGCTGAGGTGTCCCTGGTGCGGTGCACAGATGGGCCCGCAGCCTAAGAAGGGCGGCGGACAGGAACCGATCGGGTACGAGGAAGCAGCGGGCAGGGTCGTGCTCCGCTGCATTGACGGCGAGTGCAAGTATTCACGCCGTGCTGGTCTGCCGGTCCATGTTGTCGATGACGATATCTATGAAGCTCGGCCCTCGATTGTCATCGGGACTGTCGACAAGTTCGCGATGATGGCGTGGCGCCCCAGGGCGAGGAATCTCTTCGGGCTTGACGCGAGTGGCGCGCGAAAGGTGTCTCCGCCCAGCTTGATCATTCAGGACGAGCTGCACTTGATCTCCGGCCCGCTCGGCTCAATGGTCGGAATCTACGAGCCCGTGATCGACGAACTGTGTACCGATCGCCGCGGCGCGAGTCCTGTGCTCCCCAAGATCATTGCCTCCACGGCGACGGTCAGGCGATATGAGGACCAGATCAAGGGGCTTTTCGGCAGGGAGACCGTCGCGCTCTTTCCGCCGCACGGTCTTGAGGAGGGGCGATCCTTCTTTGCTGAACCCGCGACTTCGGCCGACGGAACCCCGGAACCAGGGCGGCGCTACATCGGTGTGATGAGCGCGTCGCTCGGCTCGACACAGACGGTCCAGGTCCGTGTCGCCGCAGCAACCCTCCAGGCCGCGGTGGACATCCCGGAAGAGGACCGGGACGGCTACTGGACCAACCTCAACTTCCTCAACTCGCTCCGGGAACTCGGGAATACCGTCTCGCTCCTCCAGGCTGACATTCCCGACTATCTCACCGGGCTCCGCCGACGGGACGGGATCGTGCCACGGTGGCCTCACCGGCAGATGGAACTCACTTCGAGGCGGCGGTCAGACGAGATTCCAAAGGCGATCGAACAGCTCCAGGTGAGGTACGCCCCTGGGAAGGAGCGACAAGAGGCTATCGATATCTGTCTCGCCTCGAACATCATCGAGGTAGGTGTGGACATCGATCGGCTCGCGCTGATGACGATCGTCGGGCAACCGAAGACCACGGCGCAGTACATCCAGGTGAGCGGTCGGGTCGGCCGAAAGCCGGAAGTCAGCCCTGGACTGGTCATCACCATCTACGGGGCCGCGAAGCCGCGTGACCGCAGCCACTACGAGCGTTTCCGCACCTACCATCAACAGCTTTACGCGCAGGTGGAGCCGACTTCCGTCACCCCATTCGCCATGCCCGTTCTTCGCAGGGCACTCCACGCGGCGGCGGTCGCCTATGTCCGGCAGACCTCGCCGGAGACGCTTGGGCCTGACCCGTTCCCTTCGACTGCCTACGACGAGGCCATTCGCCTGCTGCGTGAGCGAGCAGAAATCGCGGAACCGGACGAGGTTCCGGTCCTCGATCGCTTTGCGCGCGATCGCGCCCGGCAGTGGGGAGGGTGGGAGCGAACCGAGTGGGATGCGAACCCTGCTCCCTTCGGTGACCCGCTGCAAGGACTCATGCGGTTCGCAGGAACACTCCCTGATCTTGACCGTCGCGCGACGATCTGGGATGTGCCGACAAGCATGCGGAACGTCGATGCCGAGTGCCGCCTGGAGATCAGTCAGGCGTACCTGTTCGAGGACACGGCCGCGGAGGAGCCAGCATGAGCACTGGAGCAATGCGCCGAGCGCAACTGGTGACACCGTTCGGCGTCGGTGCCATGAGCGTGCTCGTAAACGGGACCTCCGTCATCACCGCGGGTCTTGACCACTGGTATGAAGTCGATCAGAGTGCTCTCGCGATGGAGGAGTACCAGGAACACGACTGGCGGCTTGAGTCTCGCCTCAAAGTCTCCGAGTTCCGACTGCCACCGGACTATAGGCCGTCAGGCCAGGGCAGCGACTTGCGAAACATCCGACTTACCGTACCCGTGTTGCGCTTCCCCCGATGGTCGTTCTGCATCTATTGCAAGCGTCTGGAACTCAGCAAGCTCACGATGAAGACGCTCGTGGAGTGCCAGGACAAGGAGCATGCCGACAAGAAGTACAAGCCGAAGATGTCGCAGGTTCCGTTCGTGGCGATCTGCGCCCGAGGGCACCTGGATGACTTTCCCTTTGACAAGTGGGTGCATCGATCGGCCAACCCATCTTGTACGGGTACGCTGCGCCTCGTATCACGCGGAGGCGGCGGGCTCGAAGGGCAGGTCGTAACCTGCGATACCTGCAAGCAGGAGCGCTCGCTTCGAGGGGTCACCGAGGCCCGATTCGACAAGAACGGCGAGGAGCACACCAATCTCAGCGATCAGCTCGTTTCGCCAGAACAGCCCTATCTCTGCGGTGGGGCTCGGCCCTGGTTAGCGCAGCTTGACGGTGTTTGCGATCAACCGATTCGAGGCGCCCTGCGCGCTGCTGGAAACGTCTACTTCCCCAAGGTGGAGTCCTCGATCTATCTCCCTCGACGCGAGGGAGCCGTCAGCGAGGAGGTCCATCAGCTGCTCCGACACCCTGCTGTCAGCACGACCTTCAACAACGTGTTTCAGTTGGGTCTTGATGAGGTGTCGGGCGGGCAGCTACGGAAGCTGCTGGAGCGAAACGTCCCGCCCGAACTCTTCGCTCCCATTTCGGACGACGAGTTACTGGCGGCATACCAAGATCAGTTCGGCATCGGCGAGAGCAGCGGGGAGGAGCCAGCCGAGACTCCGGTCGACGCGGAGAGCCTGACGAGCGACGACATCTGGCGGCATCCGGAATACGTGAAGATTCGCGAGACACCGAAAGATGACTTCCTCGCGGCATCCGACCCGGGTCTTCACGCTGATCTAGCAAGCCACCTCTCTCGCGTGAGGTCGATCGATGTGCTTCGGGAGACGCGCGCGTTGCGGGGGTTTACGCGGGTTCGCGACGGCGAGCTGAAGCTGACGGAGGGGAAGGCGATGCTCAGGCGTGCCAGCTTGACCCCGGCGCAGGATTGGCTGCCGGCCTATGTGGTCAAGGGTGAAGGAATCTACTTCGAGCTCGACGGGGCACGCCTTGCAGCCTGGGAGGGGCGTGCGGAGGTCCAGGCACGCGCCCAACGGATCACCGATCACTACGGATCAGTGGCAAGCCAGCGCGGGTTGCAGGGGCGGACGATTAGCCCAAGGTTCGTGCTGCTGCATACGCTGTCGCATCTTTTGATCAACGAGTTCATCTTCGCCTGCGGCTACAGCTCGGCTTCGCTCCGGGAGCGTCTCTACGTCTCTGACTCGGCCGATCGGAACATGGCCGGCGTACTGATCTACACAGCGGCGGGCGACTCAGAAGGGACGATGGGCGGACTTGTTCGCATGGCACGCCCGGACAACGTGCGGCAAGTTTTTGCCTCTGCACTGGCGGACGCTCACTGGTGCTCGACTGATCCGGTGTGTATGGATGCAGGCGAGAAGGGGCAGGGGCCGGACTCCTGCAACCTTGCGGCGTGTCACGCCTGTGGGCTCCTCCCCGAGACCAGCTGTGAGGAGTTCAATCGATTCCTCGATCGAGGTCTCGTGATCGGCACTCTGGATAACCCGAACTTGGGCTACTTCTCTGACGCGTTCTCAGACTGAAGCGTTTCTGAAGGGTGATACCTGCTGACGACGAGGACCGTCGCCACGCGGGGGTGGTGCTCATGGGGCAAACGATGGGGCACCGAGTACGTTCCTGCGTGTATCGAGGGGTAGGCACATGCTGTCACTACCCCGGAAGACGTTGATTTCATGCGGGTTCCTGCCTCACAGCGTGGGCGCCTGTCAGCGCGGGGGCAAGAGTTCAAGTCCCCCCTCGCGCACAGCGAGTGAAAGAGCCGGTCAGGCATTGTTCTTGACCGGCTCTTTCGACGTTTATGCGAGCTCACCGTGCCTTGTCGGGCGCCACCGACATGGATCCGGTGTGCAACAAGGTTCGTAAGGAACTCGTCGCAGCACCCAAAAAGGGGCCAGCGGTGCCGACCGCGGAAGACACCAATCCTGGGAGAGTCGTCACACGAGGCGAGAAGCTGAGCTACGCGAGACTTCGGCGTGGCCATGCGGGACCGTTCTCTGACCGGGGGGTAAATCGCCATCCGTGTGTGATGACAGATTGGTTATTTCGATGAAGAAGCGCACTGCATCCTTGCTGGCGGGTCTGCTGGCAGTCGGCATCGTGGCCGGAGGAACCGTGTCCGCGAGCGCCCACGACCTGGGCTACGGCTGGGCCGCAAGCTCCAAGGTGGAAGGAGCGGCTGCTGGCGGAGGCAAGCACTGGTACGGCGTGCACGAGAACCTGAACGGGTCGAACCGTGGCAACGACAGCAGCTACTACCACGCCTCCAAGAAGCATCGGTCGAGCGTGAAGAACAGCACGGGTTCCATCGTTCGGTCTTCAGACCAGAACGGCGGAATCTGGGCCCGCGCATGGCAGCCCGGAACCGCGTTCGGCAACGAGGCCTACTGGTTCACGTACTGAGCTGACGCAGCCCGCCACGGTCTCTCAGCCCACCGCCACGACCGTGTCGTGTTCGCTGAACTCACAAGGATCGGACCGACGACATCCACGTCGGTCCGATCCGAACAGTCAGGTAGTCGTGTGAGACTCCTCGCGACTGCGATGTATTGCGGGGGCCGTTCGGCGGCCACCGCATAGCCGAAACCACGACCGGCGCCCAGTAAAGAGGTATGTGATGAGAATGAAGTCCCGCTCGCTTCGGCTCGTGATGACGGCGAGCGTGCTGATGGCGCTCATGACAGGGTGCAGTGCGGGAGAGGCACCCGACTCATCGAGTTCAACCGAGGCGGAAAGCACCGCAGGGGTGCCGGCTTTTCAAGGAAACTTCGCCGCCGAGTACCAAGAGGCGTGGAAGAAGAGCAAGACAGACGACGTAAAGGCGATCCTCGAGGATGAGCAGATCACGGACCAGGAATGGTCGCAGGTACTGAAAACGCTTGAGACGTGCCTCGACGACAACGGCATCTCCCTGACGGAGTACAAGGCCAACGGGAGCTACGAGGTGAACGCTGGTGGGATGGATGGCGAGATCGCCAATCAGAGAATGGGCGGGTGTGAAGAGGAAAGCGGCGAGGCCTGGGTCGGGTACCTCTATCGTTCCCAGACGTCCAACCCGGAGAACGTTCCCGCGACCCAGCTGCTCACCGAGTGCCTGATCCGCAACAAGGCTGTTCCCGCGTCCTACACGGAGGAGCAGTACCTCGAGGACGCCCCGAACCTGGCGTTCCCCTTCACCGATGAACACGGCTTCGCGATCTTCGAAGCGTGCAACGCGGACTTCTCCTTCAACAAATGAGAGGTTCCGTCTCCTCGAGCTTGACGATCGTCGGGTGCACGCTCGTCGTGGGCGCGGCGCTCGGCATCGGCCTGGCCTATTCGCTTCTGACCGCGAACACCCCGGGCACATTGAAGGGTGAGGACGAACTCTCCACCATCGCCGTGACGATGCAGGAGTTCGATGATCCGCGAAGCGTCGAACTCACGGCGGAGATCTTGCCGCCGATGAGTATCGCGGTGAACCGCCCCGGAACCGTGACGTCGTGGGCGTGTACCCGGGGGACGACCTTGAGCTCGGCAACGTCGTCTGTGGCGGTCGATGGCGTCAACCTGCTCAGCCTCTCGACCTCTGTACCCCTGTGGCGGGATCTCGTTCCCGGAGACAAAGGACAGGACGTGCGGGCGCTCGAAGAGGAACTCGTTCGTCTGGGGCAACCTGCCAACGTCGACTCCGCACTCTCGCGCGACGAGATGAGAACGCTGACCACGCTCGCGAAGACCGTCGGCGTCGAGCTCGACGGGGCTCTGACACGAGACCTCGTCGTCTGGCTCCCCTCTCCCGCCGTGACGGTGGAGAAATGCGACGCGCAGTTGAGTGGCTCCGTGGCGCCGGGCGGCTCACTCGCCACGGTCGACTCCGGGGTCGTCATCTCTGCGGTGTCGCTCCCCGAAGGCCGGCTTCCCGGCGCACGGTATCTGGATCTCCTCCCGGAGCCGGTAGCGCTGGGCGATGCGGGCGAACTGCCGCCCGAGGTGACCAGCGACGCCGTCCGCAACACCGATGCTTTCCGGGAAGCGGCAAGCGCATCCCCGGAGGCAACGTCGCTGACCCTCAAAGGCACGGTGGTTCTGCAGACACCTGTTCAGGTCGCGGCCATCCCCGCAACTGCTGTCATGACGGATTCCACGGGCTCCTCCTGCGTGTTCGTCGACAACGATCCGTTGGTCGTCACGGTGGTCGGGTCGGAATTCGGCAACTCCTTCGTCGTCTTCTCGGCAGACGAATCGCCCGCCTCGGTCGATGCGCAACCCGGCAAACGGCCGACATGCGGGTAGAGGTGTCGGACCTGGGACACGCGTACTCGCGTGATGCGTGGCTGTTCCGGGGGCTGTCGTACACGTTCACGCCGGGGCACATCTACGCGCTGACCGGTGCATCCGGGTCGGGGAAGAGCACGCTGATGGCGATCCTCGCGGGGTGGACCGCGCCAGCGGCCGGCCACGTGAGCATGGACGGCGTGGACTCGACCAGTTGGGTCTTCCAGAACCCCTACGGCGTGGCGAAACGAACCGCGATCGACCACGTCGCGTTCCCGTTCATCGCTTCCGGCATGCGCGCCGATGAGGCGGATGAGAGCGCCCTCGAGCTCCTCGGGCGATTCAACTTGCACGATGTCCGCGACAGACAGTTTCGCCACCTCTCGGGTGGCGAGGCGCAACGACTGATGCTGGCGCGGGCGGCCGCCTCATCACCGGACCTTCTCCTCGTCGATGAACCGACCGCGCAGCTGGATCGCGCAACCGCCCATGTCGTAAACGCTGTCCTCTCGAACGTCGCGTCCTCCCGCACCATCGTCATCGTCGCAACACACGATGAGGAGACGCGGGATGCCTGCGACATCAACCTTGACCTCGCCCAGTACTCGCCGAGGGCCTTCGCCGAATGAGAGCACACGCGCTGCTTCGGGAGATCATCCGCAACCTCACCTCAGGCACGTCCCGCCTCGGGGCGCTGTTCTTTATCTCAACTCTGGCCCTGACCGTCGCCGTTCTCTCCGACGTCCTCACCATCTCGCGGACGGTGGACGACGCGATCGAGTATCGCGGCTCCGGCGCGGCCGTGATGACTCTGGCGCTCCCCGGACGTATCAACGGAGCATCCTGCGATGCGCTCGCCGACACCCCGAACGTTCTCGCCGCCGGCGCGATGCGCCCGGAAGGCAAGGTGACAGCCGGAACCCTACCTGGCGAGCCGCTCGACCTGTATACGACGACCCCTGCGTTCGCACGGGTACTTGGAGCGGAGGACGGCGGCTCTGGAGTCTATGTCAGCACGGATGTCGCCTCGAATCTCGGGTCGACTGCTCTGCCTCTGACGGCGGGCGCTCCCACGCCTGTCCGCGGCACCTACCCGTACCCGCCGGACGGTCGCCGCGCGGGCTTCGGCTGGGCGGTGCTGTCGCCGACCAGCGCAAGCGATGGGGCATTCGACGAGTGCTGGGTGCTGTCCTGGCCGCAACGGTCTGACCTCCGACAGCTGCTTCTCACCTCCGTCACGCCTGCGGCAGCTGGCGCCGCGGCCAGCGAGCAACCCATCGTCTCTCAGCTGAACACGAAGTACGGTCTCACGTTCGCTGGGTCCACTGAGTACGAGTCGCGAATCACCCAGTACGCGCCCTATCTCGCGGCGCTGGTCGGCTTCGTGCTGTCGGGCATGGCCGTCTGGTTCCGTCGCGTAGAGATCGCATCCAATCTGCACGCTGGCGCGAGCCGTGGAACTCTCTACCTTCAGCACCTCATCGAGAGCGTGGCCTGGTCGCTGCCCGCTGTCGCGGCGGCATGGATGGCGGGATTCCTTACGGCGACGATCACCGCGCCCACTGAGCTGCCCAGCCTGGCGCTCCGATCCGCGGAGATCGCGCTTTCCTTCTCCGTGGGCACGCTGACGGGAACGGCGTTCGGCTTCTTCCTGGTTCGTGAAGGGCGGCTCGGCCACTATGTGAAGGGCCGTTAGCCGGCGCGAACTCTTCATGCGGAACGCAACGAATGGTCCACTGCGCCGACCGGCTGACCTGAGAGGAGGCGGGGATGGACACACGCACCGTGGGCGTCATCGCCGCCGGGACCGCGCACCCCCTCATCCACGCGAGCCGCGACCTGTTCGACGAGGCCAATCGGGCGGGGCTGGGCGGACAGGACATGATCGCGGTGATCGCCGCCTTCGATGCGCGCGCGGGTGATGCAGCGGGCGACGCACCCGCGAACGCAACACTGAGAGCGTCGCGGACTCGGGCACACGCTCACGAGCGCAGGGCCGCGTTCGGAAGGACCGCCCCGGCTCGCACGGCCCCGGCGATCGCGCCCAGACAGGCGATCGCGACACCGCCGCCCAGGGCGAGGAGCGCGAGTCGCACATCGAACACCGGCGTCCACTGCCGCGCCAGCGTGACGGCCAGGATCGCCGACATCCCCAGGACCACCCCCACCAGCCCGTCGAGCACGCCGAGCAGCATCGACTCCGCCACCAGCATCGCACTCACGTGCAGCCGTCTGGCCCCCAGCGCTCGCCGCAGTCCGATCTCCGCGCGCCGCTCCGCGACCGAGCTCACCGTCGCCAGCACGATCGACAGCACGCCGCCGACCAGTGCCACGGCCGTGAGCACCGCCAGACTCATGCCGACGCTGGCCTCCACCTTCTCGCGGGTCGCACTCGGCGCCGGCGGCTGCGACACGTCGAAGCGCTCCGGCCGGAACGCATCCAACGCCACCGGGGCCTCCGCCGCGACCTGGCCGGCAGCACCCGCGCGCGTCACGAGGTAGCCCGACACCGAGCCGACGGGGGGTGCCGCGTCGGCCGCCGCGAGGATCATCGCCTTGCCCAGCAGATCCGTGCGCCGTGGCGACGACGACACGACCCCGGCCACCACGAACGTCTCCCCGTCGATGCTCACGGTGGGCGCCCGCTCGACCGGGCCGAGGCCCAGGTTCGCCGCGAGGTGCGTGCCCACCAGCACCTCGCCGGGACCAAGGGCGTCCGCCCCCTCCGCCCAGTCGACCTCGAGCCGCAGCGCGGCGACCGGATCACCGGCCGCCGCGAACACCCCCGTCTCGACCTCAGGCCGCGGCGCACCCACCCGCACCGCGTGGGTGCCGGAGTCTTCCACGACAGCGGCCGAGGTGACCCCGTTCAACTCCGTGAGCTCGGTCGCCGCAGCGTCGAGCGACGTCGTCAGCGTGGGCGACACCCCGTCGCCCGGCGCCTGCACCGCGACCTCCCGTGCGGCGACGGTGTCGAAATCGCTCGACACCTGCACGCTCGCGGACGACGCCAGCCCCAGTGTCGTCAGTGCGAGTGCCAGGGGGACCGCGAGGGCGGCGACCAGGGCCAGGGTGCGACCAGGGCGACTCGTCACGTTGCGCCAGGCGTCGCGAACGAGGTCGCCGAACCGCACGGTCGAGGCGCGGCCCGGGGGATGCGGTCCGCTGACGGGCGGGTGGCGGCGTGCGCCGTCCTCCCCCACGGGTGCACGCCGCGACCCATCGGACACCACCCGCCCGTCCGCCACCCGCACCCGCCGGTCCGCCCGCTCGGCGACCACAGCGGAATGCGTCACCACGATCAGGGTCGTGCCCGACCGCCGCACCTCGTCGAACAGCTCGAGCATCGCGGCACTGTTCTCCGAGTCCAGGTTTCCCGTCGGCTCGTCCGCCAGGAGGATCGGTGTCCGCGCCGCCATCGCCCGCGCGATCGCCACCCGCTGCCGCTGCCCGCCCGACAGCACGCCGGGACGGCTCTGCGCGAACTCCCCGAGCCCGACATCCTGCAGCGCGCGCAGCGCGAGCCCACGCCGCTCGTCGCGGTCCACGGCCCGATAGTGCAGCGGCAGCTCGACGTTCTCGACCACGGTGCGCCGGTCGAGCAGATGGAAGCTCTGGAAGATGTAGCCGAGCAGGTCCGATCGGGCCGCGGCAGCAGCACGATCGGAGAGCCCCGCCACATCGTCCCCGTCGATCAGGTAGCGGCCGGACGACGGACGGTCCAGGAGTCCGACGATTCCCAGCAGCGTCGACTTCCCCCCGCCGGACTCGCCCTCCACGGCCACGTACTCGCCCTGCGCGAAGACGACGTCCACCCCGTCGAGCGCCACGACCGGCGGCGTCGTCGGGAACACCCGCGAGACGCGGTCGAGCGACAGCGTCGGCACTACTGCACCCGCACTTCGTCGCCCGCGTCGAGCTCGCCGTCGTCGACCGCCGTCACCGCACTCGTGCCGCCCAGAGCCCCCCGCTCAGAGACCGCGACCTCGACGAACCCGCCCTCCCTCGCGACGAGCACGTAGCGGCTCTCCCCGCGCGACAGGACGGCGCGGGACGGCACGAGCAGCGACTCCTCCGCCACGATCTCCCGCGTGATGCTGACGAGCCCCTCTGCTCCGGCCTGCTGCGGGCGCTGGCTCGCGTCGGTGTACGCGAACAGCACGTCGAACGAGCTCTCGCCGTCCTCGTTCTCGACCTCGACGATGCGCAGCAGCGTGAGCGCGACCGTGGTCGAGCCCGCGAGCATCGTGGCCGACATCCCCTCCTCGAGTTGAGCGGCGACCGCCGGGACGACCGTCGCCTTGACCACGGTCTCTCCGGACGACGTCACCACGGCCGCCTTCTCGGGCAGCGCGCCGGTCGCCGGGATCGCCAGCACCGCGGCTGGAAGCTGCGGCACCACCAGAAACGCGGCAGCGGGCGCCGACACCACCTTCGTGGACGGAGGAGCCGGCGTCGCCGGGACCACCGGAGCGGCATCGCCGTCCGTGGCATCCGCCGCCGGGTCGACCAGGGGCACCGCGTAGCCGTTCGCCCGGAACAGTCCGGCCACCGCCTCCGCGGTCGCGCGTCCGAACGCACCGTCCGCCGTGAGCGCATAGCCCGCCGCGATCAGGCCGTTCTGCAGCTGGAGGACGTCGCGCCCCGTGTCGCCCGTCTTCATGTCGCGGAAGAAGGGGAACGACCCGGGCATCGCGAACAGGGGTTGGTTGTTCACCTCCAGCAGCAGCGTCCCCGCCGAGGCCTGCTGCCCCGGTGTGACGGGAGACAGCGTCACGCTCCCGCCGCCGTCCGGCGTCGGCACCGCGGTGGAGATCTCATCGACGTTGGCGACGGTGCCCTGGGCGTTGATCACATCGGCGAGCTGACCGCGGACCACCGTCGCGGTGATGAGGGAGGGATCGGGGGGCTGAGCGGCCGCGTCGATCTGCGCGGGAGACCGGAAGACGAGCGCCGCCGCCCATCCGCCGGCGAACAGGGCACCGGCAACCAGCACGGACGCCGTGATCAGGACGACGCGACGTGACCGGCGGGGGACGGCGGCCTCCTTCACCATCCGGCCGTCACTCCGCCGTCGCGAGCTCGGCGATCGTCGCGTCGATCTCCGCCGACACCGTGGCGACCTTCGCCCGCAGCGACTCGAAGGCCTCCGCGTTCTGCTCGTACGACGCGGCCTCCCGCTCCCACAGCGCGTCGTAGAACGCCTGCTGGAAGCCCGACGACTCCCGGCAATCCACATCCTCCAGCGCGAGCCGCACCTCCTCACGCGTGATGTCGCCCGTGCTCGGGTCGTCTCCGCTGAGGGGGCTCGTGGTGAACCGTTGCCGCACCGAGTCGGACGGCATGTCGATCGGAAGGGCGGGAAGATCCTCCACACCGAGGGGCACCATGCACTCGTTCCACCGATCGGCCGCTTCCCTCACGGCCGGGTCGGCCAGGGCGCCCTCGAACGCCGACCCGACGAACATGGAGGAGAAGTTCATCATGTCGGAGGAGTACCCGGGGATCCGCCCCTGCAGCTCGGCCGAGCACTCGTCGCTCACCGCGGCGGTCGCCGCATCGAGGTCGGCGGTGCGATACGCCTCCCACGGCAGCACCTCGAGGGGCAGCGCCTCCTGCGGGAGGTGGTATCCGTACGTGCTCGCGACCTCCTCGGTCAGCGCGGAACGCGTGGTCTCGCGGCCCTCGTAGGCGCTGTCGAAGTCGACGTACGGCACCGGCAGCGGCGTGCCCTTCTCCTCCAGGCATTCGGCGATCACGAGCGCACCCGCGTAGGCGGCCTTCTTGAGCATCTTGTCGGTCAGGACGTAGGGGTCCAGCGGCAGCGTCCACGCGGAGATGTTCTTCTCCACGCTGCCCGTCGGCGTCTGTTCGGCGGCGGGGGTGTCGGAGACGCAGCCGGTGGCGGCTGCGAGAGTCGCAGCCGCCACCAGCATCGCGCCGCCGAGACGAAGGTGTTTCGACACGGGTGAACGCTCCAGGGGTGAGGGGTCAGATGAACTTCGCCGACGCGGGATCCCACGTGACGCCGTACACGAGGCCCGAGTTGTTCTCGATGTTGCCGTCGCCCTGACGCCGATGTCCTTACCGCGAGCTTTCAGTGTGCGCGCGGATCGGGGCGTGCACGGGAAGCCCTTTTGCACGAGTGCCGTGTTCCTTACACGGCTTCTCCGGAGGGTCGCGACGGCCGCCTCTCAGCGCGCGGCATCCCACATCGTGTACGACACCACGCCGGCCGGCAGACCCTCCAGCGGCGCCACGAGCTCGCTCTCCACACCGACGATCCGGCCCGACTCGACGGAGATGAACGCGGTCTCCACCCGCTCGGGCACCACCGAGGACACCTGCACGCCGATCACGTCGCGCCCCAGGCGGTCGGTCGTCTCGCCCCGCACGGTCACGCCCCCTGCCTCGTCGAGCAGCTCCAGCAGCGCCGCGTGCTGGGCGTCCGTCAGCGTCCAGTACTGCAGCAAGCCGGTGATCGCGGCCAGCAGCTCCCCGGACGACGACGCCGACGTGGCCCCGAATGCACCGAGGGCCGCGTCGAGCTCGGCGCGCGAGCTTCCGGAGAGTCCGGCGACCGCGGTCGGCAGAGCGAACTCCTCCGGTGACAGGGCCACGGTGTCGATGAGCTCGCCGGGCGCGTACGGGCTCGCGGCGATGCCATCCGGACGCTCGCCGTCGGGCCAGTACGGCTCCCCCGCGACGATGGTCGAGACGGTCGGCTGACCGGGACCCCACTCCAGGGTGATCTCCTGGGGCACGACCTCGACGTGCTCGTCCGCCAGGTCGACGCTCCAGTTCCACGACACCGAGTGCACGACCGGGGCCTGCGCGACCGCGGCGTCGACCATCAGGGTGCGCTCCGCGTCGGCGAACACCTCCGCCGCGGTACCGGCTGCCGTGTAGTGCAGGGCGGGCGGGGTGAGCGCCACCGCGGGTTGCGTGGGCACCAGCACCGACACCGCGACGACCGTGGCAGCCGCGACGGCCGCTGTCGCCGTGACCACTCCGGCCCACACCAGGGCCGGGCGGCGGCGGCGCCTCTGCGGGCGGTAGTCGCCGCGGATGATGCCCTCGCGGATCGCGATCTCGGCCGCGGTGAGGCCGACGTCGCCCGTCGTTCGCGGGGCCGGGCTCGCCGCACGGAACAGGCGGTCGAGCTCGGTATCGGAGATGTTCATCGCGCTGGTCCCGTCTCGAGCTGGACGCGCAGCTTGGTGCGTGCCCGCGTCAGGGTCGTCCACACGGCTCCGGGGCTGGTGTGCAGCGCCTCGGCCACCTCGCCGGCGCTGAGTTCATCCCAGTACGTGAGCACCACGACCTGCCGTTCCCTGGCGCTCAGCGAGCGGAGGGCGCGCCGCAGCGCCAGTGCCTCCATCGGGTCGAGCGGCTCGGCCGGGTTGCTGAGCCCGCGCGTGAGCGCGTCGATCGCACTGGCGCGGGAGCGCGCACGCCGACTGCGATCACGGAGCTTGTTGTCGGCGGTGCGCAGGAACCACCGCAACCCCATGGGGCTCGCGGGGTCGAGTTTGCGCCAGGCGATCAGGAACACCTCGGCGGTGAGCTCTTCGACCTCCTCCGCGTCGTCGATGAAGCACTCCAGGTGGCGGTGGATGCGGGGCCAGTACTGGTCGAACAGCTGTCGGTACACCACCGCCTTCGCGCCGGCGCCGTCGTGCTCTGCCGCGCGCGACGTGGGCCGAACGCGTCCGGGTGCCACGCGCAGGAAGCCGGCGGCATCGCCGGAACCGGGCGCCGCGGTCGCCAGCGCGAGCGGGTGCGTGAACGTGAAGTGGAACATGCGCCCCTCCCTCACGCCGCGATCCGGTGTGAACAGGGTAGCGGCACGATCAGAACAGGCAACGGAGGTTCGTGACCGCCCCGACGACGTTCGCCGTGACCCCCGCGCCCGCCGACGCCAGCACCGTGCTCGCGGCATTGCGGGCCTGGACGGTCCCGGAGGAGCGGGCGTTGGCGATCGAGCGCACGGTGCTGAGGCCGGCGGTGCTGACGATCGAGCAGACGCTGAAGCTCAACCGCGTTCCGCCGCGGTTCGGCTCCGAGTAGGCGCAGTACTGTCCGGTCGCACAGCTGCCCACGGCCCGCTGGTATGGCGACGGGACGGTGAGTTGCATGCCGAGATCGGGCCACTCCGCGGTGTACGCGTCCACGGCGACGCCCCCGGGGACGTGCTCGAGCGCGTAGACGACATCCTGGTGGAGACTCTCGTCGGCGTGGGCGGGGGCGAGCGATCCCCCCACGAGCAGCGCCGTCGCGGCGAGGGTGACAAGGAGCTTCGTCTTCATGCGGACCGTCCGGGTGTGGAGGAAGGGGTGTGTCCCTCCAATCTCGGGTGTCGCCGCCGTCCCCGTCGACCGCCGACCGCGCCTTGCCGCTCCGGGGAGTTCCTTACACACTTCTTTCCGGCCGCGACCCCCCCGTCAGCTGAACAGGATGAGGACGTACACGGCGAAGGTCGCGAGGTGTGCGGCGCCGTGCATCGCCGTCACGCGCTTCGCGGAGAAGGTCGTGACCGACAGCAGCAGCGTGACGCCGAGCATCAGCAGGTTCGCGGGCGACTCGGCCAGCACCACCGTCTGCCCCGTGAGCATGCCGATCACCAGCACCGCGGGGATCGTGAGCCCCACGGTCGACACGAGCGCGCCGTGGCAGAGGTTCGTGACGCGCTGCGCCTCACCGTTCAGGGCGGCCCGCACGGCCGTGATCGACTCGGGCAGGAACACGATGCCCGCGATGAGGAGCCCCGCGAGGGCCACGGGCGCCCCGACCCTGGCGAGACCGTCGTCGAGCAGCGCGGCCATGTCGTGCGACAGCAGCACGATCGGCACCACCGTGACCACGAGCAGGAGCAGCCGCGTCACGACCTCGGTGCGATGCGCGGCGAGCACCTCCCGGATGCCGGGGCGCGGCTCCTCCGTACGAGCCGCGGTCCGCAGTCGCTCGTCGACCTCCGTGAAGTCCTCCGCCTGCGCGCCCATCTGCCGGAACAGGAAGAACGCGTACAGCGCGAGCGTCAGCACGATGATCGGGATCTCCTGCCCCACCGTGTACGCGCCGTCGTCGCCGATGAGCCCGGGCAGGGCGATCCCGAGCGCCACGAGCACCACCAGCATCGCCAGGTACGCCGACGTGCCGGTGCGGTTGTGCGCCATCCCGCGGTGACGCAGCCCGCCCAGCAGCAGCGCGAGCCCGATCACGAGGTTCAAGATGATCATCGACACGGCCATCACCGAGTCGCGGGCGATCGTGGCGTGCTCGCCGGGACCGAGCATGACCGCGGAGATCAGGATCACCTCGATCAGCACGATCGACAGGGTGAGCACGAGCGAGCCGTAGGGGTCGCCCAGCCGGTGCGCGAGGGCCTCCGCCTGCTTCACCACGCCGAACGCGCACACCAGGATCACCGCGACGATGCCGACGAGCGCGACCACCAGCAGCGGACCGGGCACGGGCGGCGCGAGCAACGGGTGGGCGATCAGCAGCGCACCGAACGCACCCCAGCCGAGCACCACGCGGACCACATCGACGGGGGTGACCAGCTGCCTGATCGACGGTCGGCTCATGGTCGGCTCCTCGCCGGTCGGCCTCTCCCTGGACATGACGACTCCCTCATGAGTCAGTCGTCGTGTGCGGGTACTGCTCCCTCGTCCGCCGCCCCGGTGACCGGGGACACTCCCAGGGTAGCGGCGGAACCGCAACAGCACCTGTGCACGCGCGACCCGGGTTGGCCGGGCCTCCACGACCTCTGCTACGGTGGCCGCAGGTCCGAGTTCCGGACCTGCGGACGAGGGCGCAGTACCCGCAAAGCGACAAGACTGACCATGAAGGTCGTCTCGTGTCGCTTCTTGCCGGTGGAACCGTCCCCGCCTCCGCTTCGCCGCACACCGCGACCCTCTTGGCGACGCGCTCTCCCGCCGACGTGCCTCCGGCACACAGCGAAGGGAGACTCCGTGGACGCGCTCTTCGGATCCATCATCGGCGTGATCATCCTCCTCGTCATCCTCGGGATCTCGCGGGCGTTCGCACGCGGATACCGCCACGGGGTGCGCTACGACGATCTGACGGTCGACCGGCTGCATGCCCTGACGGAGGGCGATCTCGCGGCGCTCGAGACGCGCGACGTGGACGCGTGGCTACGCCTGCGCGCCCTGGAGCGGCGCATGAGCGGCCTGCGCCGCCGGGCCGCCCAGCTCCGGGCCGACCACTGACGCCCGCCCGCCCCCTTCTCCTTCCCCGGCTCCCGCTCACCTGACCACCCGAAGAGGACCCCATGGCCACGACGCGCACTCGCGACCAGGCAGACCACGACACCTCCCGACGACCCCTCGGAGGCCGTTTCGTCGGTTCCGCCGCCAACTACCTCGACGAGCGCACCAGCATCTCTGGACTGATGAAGGAGCTGGGGCGCAAGGTGTTCCCCGACCACTGGTCGTTCATGCTGGGCGAGATCGCCCTGTGGGCGTTCGTCGTGGTGTTCATCACGGGCACGTTCCTCACGTTCTTCTTCCAGGCGTCGATGGTCCCCACGCACTACACCGGTGCGTACGCCCCGATGCGCGGCATGGAGATGACGGCCGCGTTCGACTCGGCCCTGCGGATCTCGTTCGACATCCGCGGTGGGCTGCTCGTGCGGCAGATGCACCACTGGGCGGCGCTGGTGTTCGTCGCCGGGATCGGCCTGCACATGCTGCGGGTGTTCTTCACCGGCGCGTTCCGCAAGCCGCGCGAGCTCAACTGGGTGATCGGCTTCGCGCTGTTCATCCTGGCGATGGCGGAGGGCTTCACCGGCTACTCGCTCCCCGACGACCTGCTCTCCGGCAACGGTCTGCGCATCATCGACGGCATGATCAAGGGACTGCCCCTGATCGGCACCTGGACCTCGTTCCTCCTCTTCGGCGGCGAGTTCCCCGGCAC
>NZ_SSDQ01000143.1:0-23828 GCF_004794315.1 Microbacterium sp. PF5
CCGGCGAAGGAGGATGCGGCGGCGGCACTGCGCGCGGCGCTGTTTGGCGAGGGCGACCCCGACGCCGCCCCCGCGACCCCCGCGGGCGACGGTGTGGCCGCGACCGACCCCTACGGCGGACCGGACCGCGCCTCGCACGCGCACTCGGCCGCGTTCCTGCCCGACGGCCGCGTGGTCACGACCGATCTCGGTTTCGACCTGGTGCGGTTCTGGCGGTTGACCGGCAGCGGGCTGACGCTCGACCAGGAGGTCGTGCTGCCGCAGGGCACGGGACCGCGTCATATGGTCGTGCATCCGAGCGGGCACCTGCACGTGGTCACGGAGTACTCGTGCGAGGTGTTCACCCTGGCGGCGGCGGCCGACGGCACCTGGAGCGTGGTGTCGGCGACGACCGCGAGCCCGGTGGCGCAGGTCGGCAGTGACTTCCCCGCCGAGCTCGCCCGCACGCGCGACGGGCAGTTCCTGTACACGGCGCTGCGCGGCAGCAACACGATCGCGGCGCTGCGTGTGCGCGGCAGCGGGGAGGCGCTGGAGCCGGTGGCGCTCGCCGATTCCGGAGTCGACTGGCCGCGCCATCACCTCGTGTATCAGGGCAAGCTGCTCGTCGCCGGGCAGCGCTCCGACACGGTGACGCTGCTCGACCTCGAGGAGCGCACGGGTGCTCCGCTCGGCGTGCGGCATGAGGCGCAGGCCCCGGCGCCCACGAGCATCCTCCCGCTGCGCTGAGCCGATGCGTCGCGGATGCGCGTCATCCGCTTGACCTCAAGGAAACTTGAGGTTCTACGGTCGACCTCATGACCACCGAGACCGGGCGCGCCGCGCCGTCCACGCCACCCACGCCACCCACCCCCCGCATCCTCGGCGGCGAGTACGTGTGGATCACGATCGGCGCGTGCGCCCTGGTGTTCCTCGGCGCGTTCGAGTCGCTGGCGGTGACGACGGTGATGCCCGCCGTGAGCGCCGACCTCGACGGCGAGCGGCTGTATGCGCTCGCCTTCGCCGGACCGCTCGCCACGAGCGTGATCGGCATGGTCGCGGCGGGCAACTGGGCGGATCGACGCGGTCCGGTCGCCCCGCTGTACTCCTCGATCGTGCTGTTCGTGGTCGGCCTCCTGATCGCGGGACTCGCGCCGAGCATGGAGGTGCTGGTCGCGGGCCGGTTCGCGCAGGGCCTGGGCAGCGGCGGGCTCATGGTGGCGCTGTACGTGGTGGTCGCCCGGGTCTACCCGCAGGCGCTGCACCCCGCGATCTTCGCCGGGTTCGCCGCTGCGTGGGTGATCCCCTCGCTGATCGGCCCCACGATCGCGGGCGCGGTGACCGAGCTGTGGAGCTGGCACTGGGTCTTCCTCGGCGTCGTCGTGCTCGTGCTCGTCGCGCTGCTGATGATCGTGCCGGCGCTGCGGGGGCTGTCGAACGAGGGCGACGCGGCGACGCCGTGGGCGGTCGCCCGGCTCGGCTGGTCGGTGCTGGCGGCGGTCGCGGTGCTCGCCCTGAACCTGGTGGGCGACGTGCCCGGCGTCGGCCCGGCGCTGGCCGTCGTCGCGGTCGTCGTGGCGCTCATCGCCGTGCGACCCCTGGTCCCGCGCGGCACCTTGCGGGCCGTGCGCGGCCTGCCGTCGGTGATCCTGGTGCGCGGTCTCGCCGCTGCCGCGTTCTTCGGTGCGCAGATCTATCTGCCGTATCTGCTCACCGACCGCTACGCCCTGACGCCGACGGTCGCCGGGCTCGCGCTCACCGGCGGCGCCCTCGCGTGGTCGCTCGCCGCGACCGTGCAGGGGCGGATGGGCATGCGGCTGTCGAGCGTGACCGCGGTGCGCCTCGGGACGGCTCTCGTGCTCGGGGGGATCCTGCTGACGGTCGCGATCACCGCGTTCGAGGCGGACGCGGTGCTGATCGCGGCCGCCTGGGTGGTGGCGGGGGCGGGGATGGGCCTGATGAGTCCGCGGTCGAGCGCGCTCACCCTCGCCCTGTCGACCCCGGAGACGCAGGGGTTCAACAGCGGTGCGATGACGGTGGCCGACTCGTTCGGCAGCGCGCTGGCCCTCGCGGTGACGAGCATGGTCTTCCTCGCGCTGGCCGCCGCCGATCCCTTCCTCGGTGTGTTCGCGCTGGCGGCGCTGCTCGCGCTGGCAGCGGCGATGCTCGCGCCGAGGGTTCGCGCCGGGGGTGCCAGCACGGAGGCGCGCGCGTGATCTGGCGACCCGGATCCTCCGCACGGCGGATCCGGGATGCGCGGGATCGAGGAGAGCGGGAGAAGCGATGGCAGGCGGAAGCGGGAGGAGTGCAGACATGACGGGTACGGGCACGGGCACGGGCACGACGGGCACGGATGTGAGGGGCGGGAACGTGACGGGTGTGGAGACGACGGCCGCTCGGCGGGGTGGAGACGGCGCGGCGCCGGTGGCGACGATGGCGGCGATCGTGCAGCGCGAGTTCGGCGAGTCCGACGTGCTGCGGATCGAGCGGGTGCCGGTACCGGAGCCCGGCGAGGGCGAGGTGCGCATCCGCGTCGCGGCGGCTGCTGCGCTCCACCCGGTGCCCGCGCACGTGCCGTTCCCGCAGGCGGTTGCGGCGATCGGCAGCGGGCGCACGGCGCAGCTCGTGTGGCAGGCGGCGCAGATCGGCGCGGACGACGTGGTCCTGGTCACCGGTGCCTCGGGCGGACTGGGCAGCCAGGTCGCGCAGCTCGCGCTCTCGGTCGGGGCGACCGTGGTCGCGCTCTACGGTGGCGAGGCGAAGCGCGCGGTGGTGGCGCAGCTCGGGCGTCGGGTCGAGCACTCCGCCGCGCGCCTGCTGCCGCTCGATGCGACCGACGACGCGTGGCCGGATCGTCTGACCGGCCTCCTGGACGGCGCGGTGCCGACGGTCCTGCTCGACGGGGTCGGGGGTCCGACGGGACGCGCGGCGCTCGAGTCGCTCGGGCGCGGCTCCCGCGTCGTGATCATCGGATGGTCGAGCGGCGAACTCCTCCGTGTCGACGGCGACGACATCGTGCAGAACTCGCTCACCGTGACCGTGCCGCTGGGGCGGGCCATCGCCGACCTCCGGGCGCTCGAGACGGCGGCCCTCGCGGCCGTGGCCGACGGGCGGGTCGACCCGCCCGCCGACGTGTTCCGGTTGACCGATGCCGCCGCCGCGCACGACGCCATCCAGCATCGCCGTCAGCGCGGGAAGGTCGTGCTCGTTCCCGACGCGGAGTGATTTGCGCGGAGGGCATCGGCCTCCCTACTCTGTTGAACGGTGTTCAGGTGAACACCGTTCAGGAAGGACACCCGATGACCCCCACCTCCCGCGACACCGGTGCGACGCTCGGCCGCATCGCCGTCTTCGCCGCCCTCATCATCGTGCTCGGCACGGTCGTCGTGCCGCTGCCCGGCGGGGTACCGATCACCGCGCAGACCCTCGGCGTGATGCTCGCCGGACTCGTCCTCGGGCCGCGCGTCGCCCCGCTGTCGATCCTGGTCGTGCTCGCGCTCGCCGCGATCGGCCTGCCGGTGCTCGCGGGCGGACGCGGCGGCGTCGGCGTGTTCGTGGGGCCGACCGCGGGGTACATGCTCGGCTGGATCGCGGGCGTCGTCGTGATCGGGCTCCTCCTGCGCACCGGTCGCCCGGCGTGGTGGCGTGTCGCACTCTCCGCGCTCGTCGGCGGCGTGCTCGTGGTGTACGCGTTCGGCATCCCCGTGCAGGCCCTCGTCACGGGAGTGCCGCTCGACCTCACGGCGCTGTCGGCCCTCGCGTTCCTCCCCGGCGATCTGATCAAGGTCGCCGCGGCCACGCTGATCGTGGTGGCGCTGCGCCGGGCGTACCCGCGGGCGTTCGCGGACGCGCGCGAGCGCGCCGCCGTCGCCTGACGCCGCCTCCCGCTCCGACGCTCCGGTCGCCGTCGCCTGCCGACGCGACCGGAGTGCTCCGGGGAGTTTCGGCGCGGCGGGAACAACGCGCCCGTGACTCGACGTTCGTCATGAGCAAGACTTGCCTGACACGGGCGACGGAGAGGTGCGACGCATGACTGCCGACAAGACCGACGAGTACGACCTGATCGTGGTGGGTGCGGGACCGGTGGGCGAGAACGTCGCCGACAGGGCCGTGCAGGGCGGGCTCACCGCCATCATCGTGGAGAGCGAACTGGTGGGCGGCGAGTGCTCCTACTGGGCGTGCATGCCGTCGAAGGCGCTGCTGCGCTCGGCGCAGGCGCTGCGGGCGGCGCAGCACGTGGCCGGGGCGTCGCAGGCGGTGACCGGCACGCTCGACGTGCGGGCAGTGTTCGAGCGCCGCGACGGCTTCACGAGCAACTGGTCGGACGACGGGCAGGTGTCGTGGCTGCGGTCGGCCGGCATCGACCTGGCGCGCGGCCACGGGCGTCTCACGGGCGAGCGCGAGGTCACCGTGACCGACGCCGACGGCGCCACCCGGGTGCTGCGGGCCCGGCACGCGGTCGCGAT
This sequence comes from Microbacterium sp. PF5, assembly GCF_004794315.1. Lineage (NCBI taxonomy): Bacteria > Bacillati > Actinomycetota > Actinomycetes > Micrococcales > Microbacteriaceae > Microbacterium > Microbacterium sp. PF5. The sequence continues at coordinate 4,443 of NZ_SSDQ01000143.1, forward strand.
CAGCACGGGCTCCGACGCCGTGATCCCGCCGATCGACGGGCTCCGCGAGGCGTCCCCGTGGACGAGTCGCGAGGCCACCAGCGCCGAAGAGCTGCCGGAGAGCCTCGCGGTGATCGGCGGCGGTGTCGTCGCGGTCGAGATGGCCACGGCGTACGCCGCTCTCGGCTCGCGCGTGACCCTGCTCGCGCGCAGCGGGCTGCTGGGCGGCATGGAGCCGTTCGCGGGGCAGCGCGTAACGGCCGGCCTCGAGGAGCTCGGCGTCGACGTGCGCACGAACACCGGCACCACGGCGGTGCGCCGCGGCGACGACGGCGTGACCATCACGCTCGACAGCGGCGAGGAGGTCACGGCCGCCGAGGTGCTCGTCGCGACCGGCCGTTCGCCGCGCAGCGCCGATATCGGCCTGGAGGTCGTGGGGCTCGAACCCGGACTCTGGATCGAGACCGACGACACGCTGCGGGTGCCCGGGGTGGACTGGCTGTACGCGGTCGGCGACGTGAACGGGCGGGTGCTGCTGACCCACCAGGGCAAGTACCAGGCGCGGGCGGCGGGCGACGTGATCGCGGCCAGGGCGAACGGCGGCGAGGTCGACGACGCCCCGTGGGGCCGGCACGCCGCGACGGCCGATCACGCCGCGGTCCCCCAGGTCACCTTCTCCATCCCGGAGGTCGGCTCCGTCGGACTCACCGAGGCCGCGGCGCGCGAGGCGGGCACGGCCGTGCAGGTCGTGGACTACGACCTCGGGTGGGTCGCCGGCGCGAGCCTGTACGAGGACGGGTTCGCCGGGCAGGCGCGACTCGTGATCGACACCGACCGCGACGTCGTGATCGGGGCGACCTTCGTCGGCCCGGAGGTGGCGGAGCTCGTGCAGGCCGCGACCGTCGCGATCGTGGGCGAGGTGCCCATCGCGCGCCTGTGGCACGCGGTGCCCTCGTACCCGACCATCAGCGAGATCTGGCTACGACTCTTGGAGGGCTACGGGCGCGACTCGGCGTGAGCCGGGCAATCCGATCCCGCGACCGCACCGAACACGATCCGGATTGTTTCTCATATTGACGACCCCGCGCGCAAGGCATCACCCGATGTCGGACGCGTCTTATACGCTCGAACCCACATCCGAGGAGGCAGGACCATGAAGGCTGTACTCGCAGGAACCGTGATCGCCGAGGCCGCACAGGACGACCTCATCCGCATCGAGGGCAATTGGTACTTCCCGCCCGCATCCGTATCGCCCGACGTGCTCGTCGAGAGCCCCACGCCGTACACGTGTCCGTGGAAGGGCGAGTGCCAGTACTACTCCATCGAGGCCGACGGAGAGCTGCACAAGGATCTCGCCTGGTCGTACCCGCACCCGTACCCGTCGGCGTTCGACCGCGTCGGAAAAGACTTCTCGGGCTACGTCGCCTTCGCCCCGGGCGTCGAGGTGTCGGCCTGAGCCGCGCCCTCGCCCGCACGACCGTCGGAGAGAACCCCTCATGATCGAGTTCCGCAACGTCACCAAGCGCTTCCCCGACGGGACGCTCGCGGTGAACGACTTCAGCCTGGTGCTCCCGTCGCGCAAGACCACCGTGTTCGTCGGTTCGTCCGGCTGCGGCAAGACCACGCTGCTGCGCATGATCAACCGCATGGTCGAGCCCACGTCGGGGGAGGTCGAGATCGACGGGGAGAGCGTGCTCGCCGGCGACCCGGTGGCCCTGCGCCGCCGCATCGGCTACGTCATGCAGAACTCCGGCCTCATGCCGCACTTCAGCGTGATCGACAACGTCTCCACCGTGCTGCGCTTGAACGGCGTGAAGCGCAAGGAGGCGCACGAGCGGGCGCGCGAGCTGATGACCACGGTCGGCCTCGACCACGCTCTGGCCGACCGCTACCCGAGCCAGCTCTCGGGCGGGCAGCAGCAGCGCGTCGGCGTGGCCCGCGGTCTCGCCGCCGACCCGAACATCCTCCTGATGGACGAGCCCTTCGGCGCGGTCGATCCCATCGTGCGCGCCGACCTCCAGCAGGAGACGCTGCGGCTTCAGCACGAGCTCGACAAGACGGTCGTGTTCGTCACGCACGACATCGACGAGGCGTTCCTGCTGGGCGACCAGGTGGTCATCCTCGACAAGGGCGCCAGGGTCGTGCAGGTGGGCAGCCCGAGCGAGATCATCGAGAATCCGGCCGACGAGTTCGTCTCCGCGTTCATCGGCGCCGACCGTGGCCGCCGGGCGCTGCACCTCAAGCAGACGCCGCGCGGCACGGTCGTGGTCGACTCCGAGGGCCGCACCCAGGGCGCGATCGTCGACGCCCCCGACGACGTGGTCGACGAGGCGGCCGCGGCGAAGGCGGCCCCGTGAACTGGGCGGTCGACAACCTCGGCCTGATCCTCGACCTCACCGTCGCGCATCTGCGGCAGAGCGTCGTGCCGATCGTGCTCGGTTTCGTGCTGTCGCTGCCGCTCGGGTGGGTGGCCTGGCGCTACCGCCTGGTGCGCGGCCCGATCATCGCGCTCACGGGCCTGCTGTACACGATCCCCTCGCTCGCGCTGCTGATCCTCCTGCCCGCGGTGCTGGGCTACTCCGCGATCAGCGAGCCGAACCTGGTGATCGCCCTCACGATCTACGCGGTCGCCATCCTGGTGCGCGCGGTCGCCGACGGCCTCGACTCGGTGGACGACGACGTGCGGCAGGCCGCCACCGCGACCGGTTTCGCACCGTTCCGTCGTTTCTGGGCGGTCGAGTTCCCGCTCGCCGGCCCGGTGATCCTTGCGGGGCTGCGGGTCACGGCCGTCAGCACGATCTCGCTCGCCACGGTCGGCATCCTGATCGGCGTGCGCAACCTCGGGTACCTGTTCACCGACGGTCTGCAGCGCCGCATCATCGAGGAGGTCTTCGCGGGCGTGGTCGCGGTCGTCGTGATCGCCCTGATCGTCGACCTGCTGCTCCTCCTGGTCGGCAGGGCGCTCATGCCCTGGACGAGAGCGGTCACCAAGACGGCGACGAAGGCGGCGGTCGGCCGCACGGCGGCGATCGGATCGGCCGCATGAACCTGTTCGCGGAGGCCTTCGCGTGGCTGTTCTCGCCCGACCGCTGGCAGGGCGCGTACTCGCTGCCGGTGCTGTTCGGGCAGCACATCTTCTACACGGTCGTCTCGGTCGTGATCGCCGCGGTCATCGCCGTGCCGCTCGGGTGGCTGATCGGGCACACGGGTCGCGGTCGGGAGATCGCCGTCGCGGTCTCGGGGGCGGCGCGCGCCATCCCGTCGTTCGGCCTCATGGTGCTCCTGGTGCTGCTGCTGGGCGTGCTGCGCACCCCGCTCGCGGCGATCATCACGTTCGTGCTGCTCGCGATCCCGTCGCTGCTGGCGGGCGCGTACACCGGACTCGAGGCCATCGACCGCCGGGTGCTCGACGCGGCGCGGGCCATGGGCATGACCGAGTGGCAGGTGTTCTGGAAGGTCGAGGTGCCGCTCGGGCTCTCGCTGCTCGTCGGCGGCCTGCGCTCGGCGCTCCTGCAGGTCATCGCCACGGTCACGATCGCCGCCTACGTGAACCTGGGCGGTCTCGGCTGGCCGATCATCCAGGGCATCCCCCTGCGCCGCTTCGATCAGGTGCTCGGCGGCGCGATCCTCGTCGCGGTGCTCGCCCTCATCGTCGACCTCCTGCTCGCCCTCGCGCAGCACGCCGCCGTCCCGCGCGGCGTGCGCACCCGTCCGCAGCGTCGCCGGGCCAAGGCGCCCGTCGCCGCGCCCGCTCCGGCGACCGCCTGAACCACAGCGCCACCGAGGCCGCAGCATCCGTCCGAACCACAGCATCCGTCCGAACCACAGCATCCGTCCGAACCACAGCATCCGCAGGTCCCAGAGAAGAGGAAGTCCCATGTTCACCGCACGCACGTCCCGCTTCGCCCTCGCCGGCGGCGCCGCGATCGCCGCAGCGCTCGTCCTCGCCGGCTGCACCAGCAGCAACCCGCTCGACACCCCCACGGAGGACTCCGGTTCGGGTGGCAGCGACACCATCGTGATCGGCTCGCAGGCGTACTACTCGAACGAGATCATCGCCGAGATCTACGCCCAGGCGCTGGAGGCGGCCGACTTCACCGTCGAGCGCAAGTTCAGCATCGGTCAGCGCGACGCCTACATGCCCGACGTGGAGTCCGGCGCGATCGACCTGTTCCCGGAGTACACGGGCAACCTGCTCGAGTACCTCGACAAGGACGCCACCGCCACCAGCCCGGAAGACGTCTACGCCGCGCTGCAGGAGACCCTGCCCGACGGCCTCACCGCCCTCGACTACGCCGAGGCGACCGATCAGGACACCTACACGGTGCTGAAGAGCTTCGCGGAGGAGAACGGCCTCACCACGATCGCCGACCTGTCGAAGGTCACCACCCCGGTCACGATCGGCGCGGCGCCGGAGTTCGAGCAGCGCCCCTACGGCCCCGCGAAGGCCAAGGAGGTCTACGGCGTGGACCTGGCGTTCTCGGCCACGGGCCCGACCACGCTCGAGTCGCTGCTGGCCGGTGAGATCCAGGTGGCCGACATCTACTCGGCCGACCCGGCTTTCCAGACCGAGGACATCGTGTCGCTGGAAGACCCGGAGAACATCATCCTGGCGTCCAACGTCGTGCCGATCGCGTCGAGCGATGTGGCCGACGAGATCGCCGACGTGATCAACGGCATCAGCGAGAAGCTGACGGCCGAGGAGCTCGTGGCCCTCAACGTGCAGAGCACGGTCGACAAGAAGTCGGCGGAGGAGATCGCGAAGCAGTGGCTGGCCGACAACGACCTCGCCTGAGCTGAGCTCGACGGAAGCGCCCGGTCCCTCGCGGGGCCGGGCGCTTTCGTGTGCGTGCGTGAGTCGACGTTCGACGCGACGGTTGATCAGCGATAGTCCCTGCCGTCGCAACTCACGGCATCGTCGAACTTCCCGGAGGCGGCAGCATCGGCATCGAACTTCTTCGTCGGGATGACGGCGACCTCCACGGACTTCGCGTCCGGGATGCTCTCGGCGTCGGCGCAGCTGGCCACCACCGTCCACGACTTCCCTGGTTGGTCCTGAGAGAACGAAGCCGCCTCTCCGATCCTGGGTGATGCGTCCTGGATGAGGAACTCGGCGTCGTGAGGGACGGCCGCGGTCACCTCGGCCAACGTCTTCCCCACGACATCGCTGGCGTCCAGAGCGGTCGCCGTGCACCCACTCAGGAGAACCGCCACCGCCGCCAGACCTCCGAGCCTTGCCGCGCCTTGTTTCACAGACCGCAAGAGATGACCGTGCTATAGGGATCGTAAGCAGTCAATGCTTCGCTGGTTCCTACTGTCTGCCAACGAGTAGGTCCGACTCTTGGCTTGTACCCCTGCTGCTTCTGAAGCCGATAGTGATACTGGGTGCCAAGTGCGCGTGCCCGCCAGATCTGTCCTGCTTTGAGCGCCGGCGACGTGCAACTTACTGATGTTGTCACGGCGTTCGACGAACTGATGCTCAACCCCGCAGAAACTTCCGCGCGACTGGCGCCGAGACTCAGCTGGATACTGCGCGTTGCGGTCTTACCTTGAGAAACAGTGCAGGTGCCACCGTCCGTCGTAATCTGGCAAGCGCCGATCTGGGCTCCGCGGACATAAGTGCTCGAGGTCTTACCAATTACGGTGTATCGATAGACGGATGCTTCCGCAGCCTGACCGATTGCAATCCCTCCCAACGCGAGCGCCGCGACGGCGGCACTGTATCCGAGATACTTCTTCTTTCGCATGACGGTCTCCGTTCTCCGTTGAACCCCGCCAATGGCGCACTCGCACCGATTCCACGCGATGCTCGCTCGGGACCGGATCCGCGTTCAACTCCGTATCCCTGGAATAACCGCATCGAGTTCCGCACGTCCGAGTGCTGTGGTAGCCGCACATCGCCGTGCCGCACAGTCGATGGCTGGTCTCGACTGCATCGAGCCGGATGACACCCGCCGACCGTCGAGGCTAGGTGCGGGCGTCCTGGCGGGGAACCAGGACCTGCTTGATGATGATGAGGATCGACGCGGTCACGGGCACAGCGACCAGGGCGCCGAGCAGACCGAGCAGTGTGCCGCCGGCCAGCGCCCCGATGACCACGAGCGAGCCGGGCACGGCCACGGCGCGGTTCATGACCCGCGGGGTGAGCACATACGCCTCGATCTGCATGTAGACGAGGTAGATCGCGGCGAAGATCAGCGCCGCGATCGGGTTGGTGAACAGCGCGAGTCCCGTGCCGATGATCCAGAAGAGCACAGAGCCGACGAGGGGGATGAGCGTCACGCAGAACGCGATCGCGGCCATGAGCGGCGGGAACGGCAGGCCGAGCACCGCGTACAGGATGAGGGCGAGGGTCGCGTTGCAGAACGCCAGCACGACCATGCCCATCACGTAGCCGCCCACGGAGTCGGTGATCTGCTCGCTGATGTCGCTCGCGCGGTCCCGGTCGCGCGCGGGCGCCAGGCGCAGCAGACCCTGCTTCATGGCCGGGAGCGTCGCGAGGAAGTAGAGCGTCAGCACCAGCACCACGATCGCGCCGGAGATGCCGGAGGCGATCGAGGCGCCCACCGCGAGGGCTCCGCCGCCGATGGTGGCGAGGTTGCCGATGTCGGACAGGAAGCTCTGCACCTCGCCGACGAGGTCTTGGAACTGGTCGCCGAACTGGTCGTTGAGGGTCTTGTAGAGGTCGGTTCCGGTGAAGTCCTGGACCATGCCGGGGACGGACCGGACGAACTCGGCGATCTGGTCGACGACGATCGGGATGATCATCCACAGCACCAGACCGAAGACCACGATGAGGGCGACGATCGTGATGACGACGGCGATGGCCCGGGAGAGGCCGCGCCGTTCCAGGAAGCGCACCGCCGGATCGAGGCCGAGCGCGCCGAACAGGGCGAGCGCGATGTAGATGAGCACGGTGGACAGGTTCCACAGGGCGAGGCCGATCACGAACGCGCCGAGACCGCCCAGGGTGACCAGGAAGCCGAACACGAACGGCCGGTCGATGCGTGTCCAGAACGAGCGGCTGGGTGTGGTCGGCTCGATCACCACCGGACGCGGCGGGGTCGCGGTGGTCGCGGGAGCCGCGGCGTCGGGCGGTCCGGGGAGCGCGGCATCGACGGGTGCCGGGGCCGCGTCCGAGGGCTGCGGGAGCGCGTCGTCGTGGGAGGCGGGGGCCGGCGACTCGTCGTTGCTCATGTGCACACGATAGCGCTGGACCCCCGCCGGTCAGGGGTGCCCCTCGCCCCTAGAGTGGGGGGATGACCGCCGTAGAGGATCCGAAGGCCGAGCTGCTCCGTCTGCGCGCCACCATCGACAACATCGATGCGGCGCTGATCTTCATGCTGGCCGAGCGGTTCCGCGCCACGCAGCAGGTGGGGCACCTCAAGGCCGAGCACGCGATGCCCCCGTCCGACCCGAAGCGCGAGGAGCAGCAGGTCGCCCGGCTGCGCGCGCTCGCCGAAGAGGCGCACCTCGACCCCGAGTTCGCGGAGAAGTGGTTCAACTTCGTGGTCGCCGAGGTCATCCGCCACCACACCGAGGCCGCCGAGAGCCGCTGACCTCAGCGGTCCCGCAGCATCCGGTCGCGCACCTCGCGCCGCAGCACCTTGCCGATGAGGGACCGCGGGAGCTCATCCACCGCGACGATCCGGCGCGGCACCTTGTAGGCGGTCAGCCGGGTGCGGCAGAAGTCGCGCAGCGCCTCAACGTCCGGCACCGCACCCTCACGGAACACCACGGCCGCCGCGACCTCCTCACCGCCGCTCGACCGCGGCAGGCCCACGACCGCGGCCGCCACGACATCGGGGTGGGCGTCGAGCGCATCCTCCACCTCGCTGGGCGACACGTTGAAGCCGCCCGTGATGATGAGCTCCTTGCGGCGGTCCACGATCGTCACGAACCCGTCGGGCGAGACCTCGGCGATGTCGCCCGAGCGCAGCCAACCGCCCGGGAGGAGGGCCTCGGCCGTCTCGCCGGGGCGCTGCCAGTACCCCTGGAACACCTGGGGACCGCGGATCAAGAGCTCCCCGCGCTCGCCGGCGGGGACGTCCTTCTCCGGGTCGTCGGGGTCGACGAGCCGGATCTCGGTGCTGGGGAACGGCACGCCGACGGTGCCCGGTCGTCGCGTGGGTCCCATGGGGTTGCCGAGCGCGACGGGAGACGCCTCGGTCATGCCGTACCCCTCCACGAGCAGTCCTCCGGTCGCGTCCTCCCAGCGCCGCACGGTCGCGACGGGCAGGCTCATCGCCCCGGATATCGCGAAGCGCACGCGGGACAGGTCGATGGTGCCGCGTCCGGCCGCCCGGGCGAGCTGGTCGTAGATGGGCGGCACGGCCGGCAGGAACGTGGGCGGGCGCGTGCGGGCGGCCGTCGTCACCAGGCCCAGGTCGAACGTGGGGAACAGCACCACGGTCGCGCCGATGCTGAGCGCGAAGGTGAGGCACAGCGTCATGCCGTAGGCGTGGAACAGCGGCAGCACGGCGTAGAACGTCTCCTCCCCGTCGCGCAGTCCCGGCACCCAGGCGCGACCCTGCATCGCGTTCGCGCGGAGGTTCGCATGACTGAGGATCGCCCCCTTCGGGGTGCCCGTCGTCCCGCTCGTGTACTGCAGCAGCGCGGTGTCGCCGAGTGCGGGCGCCGGCACGCGGCGGGAGATGCGGCCGTGACCGAGGAGCCCCTTCCACGGCCGTACGTGGCGTGCGCGCGGTGCGGCGGTGAGCTTGGCCCGCGACTCCCTGGCCTTCGGAAGGGGCAGTCGGAGCAGGAACCGCTTCGACCACGGCATCGCGGTCGTGATGTCGACGCTCACGATGTGGTCGACGCGCACGTCGTCGGGGAAGCCGTCGATCGTGTCGGCGACCTTGTCCCACACGATCGCGACGCGGGCGCCGTGGTCCTCGAACTGGTGGCGCAGCTCGCGGGCGGTGTAGAGCGGGTTGTGCTCGACGACGATGGCGCCCAGGCGGAGCACGGCGTAGAACGCGACCACATGCTGCGGGCAGTTGGGCAGCACGAGGGCGACCCGGTCGCCGGCGCTCACCCCGAGGCGCCGCAGACCCTCCGCCGCGTGGTCGATCTGCGCGCCGAGCTCGCGGTAGGTCGTCACCGCGCCGAAGAACTCCAGCGCGGGACGGCGGCCGTACCGGCGGACGCTCGCCGTCATCATCTGCGGCAGCGTCTGTGTCGGCTCGTCGATCTCGGCGGGGACGCCCTCCGCGTACGCGGCGAGCCAGGGGCGGGTCGAGAGACGGGAGTCGGTCATGTTCTCATCCTGCGTCACGCGCGCGCATGGCGCGGCCCCCTTGACGGGGGTCAGACCGCGAGCACACGTCCGGTGATGACGCCCTCGACGGCGCGCACGTAGGCGCGACCCACCTCCTCGTCGGTGACGGGGCGGTGGCCGGGGAAGCTGTCGAAGTAGCCGGGGGAGTTGGCGAGCACGTCGGGGGAGACCGCGTTGATGCGGATGCCGCGCGGTGCCTCGGCGGCGGCGGTGAGCACGAACGACTCCAGGGCGCCGTTGGCCATCGCGGCGGCGGCGCCGGTGGCGATGGGCTCCCGGGCGAGCACCCCGCTGGTCAGCGTGATCGAGCCGCCGTCGGCGACGACGGGAAGGGCCTCGCGCACCACGTCGAGCTGGGCGAGCGTCTTGCCCGTGAACGCCGCGAGGTAGTCGTCGCGGCTCAGGTCGCCGAGCGGCCGGAACGGCACGGAGCCGACCGCCACCACGACCGCATCGACGCGTCCGACGCGCGCGAACAGCTCCCGGATCGACGACGGGTCGGTCACGTCCACGCGCTCATCGCCGCTGCGGGAAGCGCGGATCACCTCGTGGCCGCGGGTCTCCAGGGTCGCGGCCACCACGCCGCCGATGCTGCCGGTCGCGCCGATCACCAGTGCCTTCATGGGTGCCTCCGTGGGGTCGCTTGCTTCCGCGCGCAGACGCGCACCGCTCGAGTCTTGCACCCTTCGCGACGGGAGGGTCCGCGAGGGCCAGGGTGTCGGCGGGACGGGCTCAGCGGGGGCTGAACGCTGCAGCGACCACGCGGGCGGCGGCCCCGCGCAGCACCGCGTCGTCGAGCGTGCTGGAGGCGACCGCGGGCCCGAGCGAGGGGTGCGACGCCGCGCGGACCGCGGTCGCCGTGGCCTCGACGAACGCGGGTGTGGCGATGTCGGACGGTCCGCTCAGCAGGATCGACGGAAGGTCGACGGCCGCGGCGATCACGGAGAGCGAGGTGCCCAGTCGCGCCCCGGCCTCGGCGAGCACCGCGTCTCGGTCTGCGCCGGGCTCGTCGAGACGGCGGCGCAGCGCGGGCGTCGACGCCCACGCGTGCACGCAGCCGTCGCGTCCGCACAGGCAGCGGTCGCCGGGGTCTCCGCCGGCGACGACGTGGGCGAGCTCGCGGGCGCCGATCGACCGCTCGACGGGCGCGCCGTCGTCGCCCACCACCCGGATCGCGGTGCCGATGCGACCGCCGAGGCGCACGAGCAGGAAGTCGGTGCCGACCGCGCCGAACCGCAGCTCCGCGTCGGCGACCAGGTCGGCGTCGTCGAACACGTGCACGGGCAGGGCGAGGTCGTCGGCCAGACGCGGCCCGAGGCCGAGGAGAGCGGGCGATCCGGACGGGGCGCCGATGCCGATGCCGAGCGGGGCGCTGCTCGCACGCCCGGCCAGGTCGACGGCGAGGGCGGCGATCGCGGTGGCCGGATCCGCGTCGTCCAGCGCGAGGTCGGCACGGTGGTCGATGCGGCCGTCGGGGGTCGCGAGGGCGCCGGTGATCCGTCCGGGAGTGCTGAGGTCGAGGGCGATCACCTGCACGGCGCGCTGGTCGAACTCGAGCATGACGGCCGGCTTCCCCGGACGGGCGTCCTGGCTCATGCCGCTCTCGCGGATCACGCCGTCGTCGAGCAGGTCGCGCACGACCTCGGAGATCGTGGGCCGGGCGAGCCCGGTGAGGCGGGACAGGTCGGCGCGGCTCGCCGCCGCGTGCTCCATGAGGGTGCGCAGCACGAGGGCGCGGTTGCGCTCACGGATGGCGCGCGCGTGGGTGGGTGCCGAGACTCGTGCCCGGTCGCCGGGGCGCTCTAGGATCTGGGGGTAGTGCACGTCGTTCCTCCCCGCTCCGCCCGGACGACTAAGTTTAATGAATAAACTAACTGGGTCGAGCGTACGGAGCGCCGTGCGCGCTGTCAATCACCGCACCCACCCCCGGGGGACCGTGAGCATGTTCACCACCGACGACGCGCTGGACACCCAGGCCGCCGTCCGCCGTGCGAACCTGCGCCGAGCCCTGCAGCTCGTGTTCCAGGCGTCTGGCACCCAGACCCGCGCCGGCATCGCCCGGGCGACCGGGCTCACCGCCGCCACCTCCTCCTCGCTCGTCGCCGAGCTGATCGACAGCCGGCTGGTGGTCGAGGGCGAGCAGGCCGTCAGCACCGGCGGCAAACGCGCCACCACCCTGAGCGTCGACGGCGCCCACCACCTGATCCTCGTGCTCGTCGTGCAGCCCACCAGCGCGCACGTCGCCCTCGTCGCGCTCGACGGGACCGCGCTCGACGCACGCACGGTCGCCTACACCCCCGCGACGCGCGACCGCGTGCTCGACGACACGGTGGCCGAGGCGGCGGCCCGCTTCGGCGCCCGGCTCCTCGCCGTCGGCGTGCAGCTGCCCGGCACCACCGACGGGCGGACGGTGCTGGAGAGCGTGCAGCTGGAGTGGCAGGACGTGCCGCTGGCCGAGCGGTTCGAGGCCATCGCGGGCGCGCCCGTGCTGCTGCTCAACGACGTCGACGCGGAGGCCATCGCCGAGGCCGGGATGGACGAGACGCCGTCGGGCTACCGGCTGTTCGTGCACCTCGGCGGCGGAGTCGGTGCGGCGGTCACCCTCGACGGCGAGCTCGCCCCGGGGCCGCGCGACCGTGCGGGCGAGATCGGGCACGTGCAGGTCGTGTTCGGAGACGCCGCGCGCCCGTGCCGGTGCGGCCAGCGCGGGTGCCTGGAGTCCGCCGCCGCGCTCGGGCCCATGCTGGGCGAGGACTTCACCGACGAGCTCGACCTCCCGGCCGTGCGCGCCCTCGTCGCCCGCGCCCACCAGGGGCAGATCGACGAGGGTGCCCGTGCGCTCGCCCGTGCGGTCAAGCTGATCAGCGCCCTGCTCGACCCGATCGAGGTCGTGATCGGCGGACCGGCGACCGAGCTGGGACCCCGGTTCCTGGAGCGCGTGCGGGAGGAGTCCGGCTATCCGGCGCGGGGCACCCAGCAGCCGCCCATCCGCTACGCCGACCCCCGGGTCCCGCTCTCCGCCGGTGCCGCGCAGGCCGCGCTCACCGCCGCGCTCGGGGTGCGCTGGAGTCCGCAGCAGCTGCGCGCCGCCGCCGCCCCTCGCCCCTGAAACCGCCCGCGCGGGCTACTTCACGCTGCCCGCGGTGAGGCCGCCGACCAGGCGCTTCTCGATCAGCATGAACAGGATGATCACCGGCAGGATCGCGACGATCGAGACGCCGAACACGTACTGCCAGCTGGTCTCGTACTGACCCACGAACTTCGTCAGCGCCACCGACAGCGGCTGGTTCTTGTCGGTCGACAGGATCACGAGCGACGCGGCGAACTCGTTCCAGCAGGCCACGAAGGTGAACACGATCGCGGTGACGATGCCCGGCCACACGAGCGGCAGGTTGATGCGGAAGAGCACCGTCAGGCGTCCTGCGCCGTCGATCTGTGCCGCCTCATCGACCTCCTTGGGGATGCCCGCGAAGAAGGAGTGCATGATCCACACCGCGAACGACAGGTTGAACGCGGCGTTGATGAAGATCATCGCGGCCCACGTGCCGCCGAGGCCGAGCGTGGTGAACTGCCGGAACAGACCCGACGTGAGCACCGCCGGCTGCAGCATCTGCGTGACGATCACGAGGAAGAGGAACACCATGCGGCCGGGGAACGTGAACCGCGCCGTGTAGTACGCGGCCGGGAGCGACACCAGCAGCACGAGCAGCGTCGCGAACACCGAGATGACGATCGTCGACACCAGGTTGTACGGCAGCGGCGTCTCGGGCGTCGACCACATCGTGAGGTAGTTCTCCCAGTGCCACTCGGTCGGGAGGTAGGTCGGGTCGACCGAGCGGATCTGCGCCTTGGTCTTCACCGAGCCGAAGAACATCACGAGGTACGGCAGCACGAAGATCGCCAGCACGAGGAACCCCGCGGCCGTGCGCAGGATCACGCGCGGCAGCGACACCTGGTCGGCGGTGTAGCGGCGCCGACGGCCGGGGATCGGCGGGGTGCGGCGACCACGGGAGTCGGCGGTGGTCACGAGGGCGGTCTCGGTCACGGTCATGATCAGACCTCCTTCATGGGCTTGACGATCTTCACGTACGCCGCGACGATCACGATCACGATGAGGAAGGCGACGACGGACAGGGCGCTGGCGACGTCGACCTTCTTCTGCAGCTCGATGTACTTGAAGATCAGGGTCATGATCGTGTCGGCGCCGTAGCCGGGGATCGACCCGGTCATCACCTTGAGGATCGGCAGCGAGTTGAACACGTTGATGATGTTGATGAGGATCGCCACGGCGAGGGCGCTGCGCAGCTGCGGCAGCACGATCGACCAGTAGGTGCGGGCGGGACCGGCGCCGTCCATCTTCGCGGCCTCGATCGCGTCGGCGGGCACGGCCTGCAACCCGGCGAGGATCGTGTACGTGGTGAACGGCAGCGACACGAACACGGCGATCACGATCGACCAGGTGAACGCGGTCGCGGGGTTCTTCGTCCACCCGTAGCCGACCGCGTCGTCGGAGAGCCCGATGTCGTAGAGGAACTTGTTGAAGATGCCGAAGTACGGCTCGAGGCTGTAGTAGAACACCATGGTCGTCATCACGACCGAGGCCGCCCACGGCACGATGACGGCCATGCGCACGAGCTGGCGCCCGGGGAACGCCTTGTTGAGGATCTGCGCGAGCCCGAGCGAGATCACCACGGTGAGCGCGACCACCGACACGACCCACACGATCGTGCGGAAGAAGATGGGCCAGAACTCCGCGAACGTGAACACGGTGACGAAGTTGTCGACGCCGACCGAGCCCTTGTCGAGCCCGGAGAGGGAGATGTCGCGCGTCGAGTTGAAGAACATGACGCCGGCGGGGAACAGCACCACGCCGATGATGAGCACCAGTGCCGGTGCGATCCAGGGCAGCGCCTGGAGGAGGTCCCGTCCGCCGGGGCGGCCGCGACCGGCGGCCCCGGCGTCGGGGGTGCGGGGGCGGCCGGTCGCCGCCCCCGCGAGGTTCGAGGATTCTGTGGTCTGGCTCATGGGATACCCGAACCTCTCCGTTCTGCGGGTCAGCCCGCGTCGACCTGCGCCTGGATCTCGGTCAGCACGTCCTGTGCCGGCTTCGACTGGAGCTGACCGAACAGCGACTTGAACGCACCGTCGGCGGCCGACCACTTCGGGTTCGTCGACGGGTAGAACTGCGCGTCGGGCAGCACGTCGAGGAACGGCTTGAGCGCCTCCTCGCCGGACAGCTTCTCGGCGCCGGACTTGGTGACGGGCAGGAAGCCCTCGGCCTGCACCCACGGCACGTACACGTCGGGAGCGTAGTAGTAGTCGAAGAACTTGGTGATCGCGTCCTTCTTGTCGTCGTCGTTCTGGAACGCCATCAGCTGGTCCATGACGCCGAGCGTGAACGGCGAGCCGTCCTTGGTCGGGATCGGGACGATCGAGTAGTCCAGCTCGGGGTTGCTGTCGGCGATCTGCCCGACCGTGGGCGGCAGGCCGACCTGCATGCCGATCTTGCCCTGGATGAAGATGTCCATCAGCGGGGAGCGCTGCGTGGAGCCCGGGTCGGCCTGGGTCGCACCGGCGTCGATCATCTTCTTGATCTGCTCGGCACCGACGAGGTTCTCGGGGGTGTCGATCGTGATCTCGGACGCGTCACCGAACGAGCCGCCGCCGCCCCACAGCCACACGGCCGCCTCGGCCTGTGCCTCTTCCGAGCCGAGGGGCATGCCGTATCCGGCGACCCCGCCGCCGAGCGCGGAGACCTTGGTGGCCGCGTCGAGCAGCTCGTCCCAGTTGGTGGGCGCCTCGACCCCCGCCTGCTGCAGCAGGGTGTTGTTGACGAAGAGGGCGCGCGCGGAGGCGATGAGCGGCAGGGCGTAGGCCGTGCCGTCGATCTCGGCGTTCTTGATGAAGGAGTCCTGGAAGTCGGAGTAGACCTCGTCCGACACGACGTCCTTGACCGGGTAGAGCAGCTCGTCGCCGACGAACCCGGCGAACGGCCCGCCGTTGTAGATGTCGGGAGCCTCGCCCGCCTGGATCTTGGTGGAGATGACCTTCTCGAGGTTGTCCCACGACTGCACTTCGAGCTTCACGTCGATGTCGGGGTTCTCCTTCTCGAACCCGTCGATCACGTCTTCCCACAGCCCCTTCGTCGCGTCGGAGTAGCTGGGGACGAGCAGGTCGAGCGTGGTCTTGCCGTCGGCGTCCCCGCCGCTGTCGCCGCCCGAACCGCCGAATCCGCACGAGGCGAGCGACAGCGTGGCGACGGCCGCGACGGCAGCCGCCCCGAACCGCAGTGATTTCTTCATGGGCATTGCATTCCTCACTGTGTGTGCCGTGGTCGGTGGGCGGGCGAGCCGCCGTCCGACGGAGCGGGGGTGGTGCACAGTCGCAGAACACTCTTCACGCGACGGTGCGTGGTGATCGATCGCGGTGAGGGCGACCTCTCGGGTCAAGCCGAAGCTTGGGTGGAACGTACAGATTATTTGTCAGGCAAACAAACAAAATCAAGCGTTCGCCCGATCTTGCTCGATGGTGGTGACATACTATGATCGAAAAGCACCCGAAAGAATCACAAATACGCAACTACTCGTCTGAAAGGGTCGACCGATGACCGAAAACCTGCCCGGCGCGCACATGCGCGAAGAACTCCTCTCGCAGCCGGAGATGTGGCAGCGCGCCGCCGATCTCACCGCCGAGCAGGGGCGGCTGCCCGCCCGCGGGGCCAGGGTCGCGGTCGTCGGATGCGGCACCTCCTGGTTCATGGCGCAGTCCTACGCCGCGCTGCGCGAGTCCTCGGGACACGGGGAGACCGACGCGTTCGCCGCCTCCGAGGCCTTCGTCGACCGCGGCTACGACGCCATCGTCGCCCTCACGCGGTCCGGCACCACGAGCGAGGTCCTCGACCTGGTCGAGCGCGTGCGCGGACGCGTGCGCACCGTGGGCGTCATCGGCGACCCCGACTCCCCGCTGGTCTCGCTCGTCGACGACGCCGTGCTGCTGCCGTTCGCCGACGAGCAGTCGGTCGTGCAGACCCGCTTCGCCACCACGGCCCTCGCCCTCTTCCGCGCCTCGCTCGGGGAAGACCTGAGCGGGGCGATCGCCGACGCGACCGCCGTGCTCGCCGAGCCCGAGGTCGACGCCGAGCTGCGTGACGCGGAGCAGTACACGTTCCTCGGACGGGGCTGGACCATCGGGCTCGCGCACGAGGCCGCCCTCAAGCTGCGCGAGTCGTCGCAGTCGTGGACCGAGGCCTACCCGTCGATGGACTACCGCCACGGCCCGATCGCGATCGCCGCCCCCGGCCGTGTCACCTGGCAGTTCGGCGACGCCCCCGACGGGCTCGCCGACGAGGTGCGTGCCACGGGCGCCCGCTTCGAGCACCGCGCCATCGACCCCCTCGCCGACCTCGTGCGCCTGCACCGCACGGCCCTCGACCGTGCCCTCGCGCGGGGACTCGACCCCGATCAGCCGCGCAACCTCACGCGATCCGTCATCCTGGATGCATGACCCGCGCACGCACCGGAGCCGAACGATGACCCCGATCGACGGAGCGGACGCGATCCCCGACGTCGAGAAGGACGCCTCCGGCGAGACCCTCGCCGCGGTGCGCTCGCTCGGCCCCGGTGCCCCGGCGCTCGCGTTCGACGTGGGCGGCACCGACATCAAGTCGGCCCTCTTCGACGCCGACGGCACGGCGCTCGGGCTGCGGCGCACCCCGACGCCCGTCGTCGCCGGCGACCGCACGCACGCGATCCTCGACCGGCTGGACGCGCTCGCCGCCGAGCTCCGCGACGCACACCCCGAGGTCGTGCCGCAGGCGGTCGGCCTCGTGGTGCCCGGCATCGTCGACGCCGACGCGGGCGTCGGGGTGTTCGCCAGCAACATGGGCTGGCGCGACGCCCCGCTGCGGGACCTCGCCCGCGAACGCCTCGGCCTGCCCGTCGCGTTCGACCACGACGTGCGCGCGGCCAGCTGGGCCGAGCACCGCCTCGGTGGAGCACGCGCCTACGACGACGCCGTGATCCTCGTCATCGGCACGGGCATCGCGGGCGCCCTCCTGGTGGGCGGACGGCCGTACACCGCGGGCGGTTACGCCGGCGAGATCGGCCACTCGCCCATCGCCGACGGCCCGGCCTGCCCGTGCGGCGCGCGCGGCTGCCTGGAGGCCGTCGCCTCGGCCGGTGCGATCGCCCGGCGCTATCGGGAGGCCACCGGGGTCGTGCCCGACGGCGCGAAAGACGTGATCGCCAGGGCGGCCGCGGGTGACGAGGTCGCCGCCGCGATCTGGGACTCCGCGCTCGACGCGCTCACGATGTCGCTCGCGCAGCTCACCGCGGTGGTCGCCCCCGAGGCCGTGGTGATCGGCGGCGGGCTCTCGCGCGCCGGAGGAGCACTGTTCGACGAGCTGCGGCGCCGCCTGGCCGCGCGGCTCAGCTTCCACCGGCTGCCGGTGCTCGTGCCCGCCGAGCTCTCCGGCAACGCGGGCCTGATCGGTGCGGCCCTGCGGGCCAGGGAGCTGACGTGATCCTCACCGTCACGCCCAACCCCGCGCTCGACCTGACCTGGCGCGTCGACCGGCTCGTGGAGGGCGGCACCCACCGCGCCGACGCGGGGGCCGCGCGCGCGGGCGGCAAGGGCCTCAACGTGGCCAGGGTCGCGCATGCGCAGGGCGCGCCCGTGCTCGCCGTCACGACCGCGGGCGGCCGCGTGGGCGCCGAGTTCGCGGACGAGCTGAGCGCCAGCGGCGTCCCGCACGTGCTCGTGCCCGTCGCGGCGGAGACCCGGCGCAGCATCGCCCTCGTCGACGAATCCGCGGGCGACACCACCATCGTGAACGAGCGCGGCGTCAGCCCCTCCGACGCGGAATGGGGGGCGGTGCTGGCCGAGGTGGTCGAGCGGCTCCCCGCGGCGGGCGTGCTCGTGATCTCGGGCAGCGTGCCGCCGGGCACCCCCGAGGCGCTGCTGCCGATGCTGATCGCCGTGGCGCGTGACGCCGGCGTGCCCGTGATCGTCGACACCTCGGGCCCCGCGCTGCTGCGGGCCGCCGACGCCGGGGCCACCGTGCTCAAGCCCAACGCCGCCGAGCTCGCCGAAGCCACCGGCATCGACGACCCGGTGCACGCCGCCCGCACCCTGCTGGAGCGCGGTGCCGAGCTCGTGCTGCTCTCGCTGGGCGCCGACGGCATGCTCGCGGTGACCGACGACGAGCTCGTGCACGCGCGACTCGACGAGCCCCTCGCGGGGAACCCGACCGGTGCGGGCGACGCCGGGGTCGCCGCCTGCGCCGTGCTGTACGCCGAGGGCGAGCGCGACCCCGAGACGGTGCTCCGCCGCGCGACGGCCTGGTCGGCGGCGGCCGTGCTCATGCCGCTCGCCGGCGACATCTCGCCCCGCTGGACCGCGCTCGCGCAGCACCTGCGCGTGACCCGCCCCGACCCCGCCCTGTTTCGAAAGGACCCCTCGTGACCCTCGTCTCCGCCAGAGAACTCGTCACCGCCGCCTCGGACGCCGGAACCGGCATCGGCGCGTTCAACGTGATCCACCTCGAGACCGCGGAGGGCCTGGTGCGCGCCGCCGCCCTCGCGGGACTCCCGGTGATCCTGCAGATCTCGCAGAACTGCGCCGACTATCACGGCGGCCTGGAGCCCATCGCGCTCGCCTCGCTCGCGCTGGCCCGCCGGGCGGAGATACCGGTCGCGGTGCACCTCGACCACGCCGAACGACCGGAGCTGGTCGACGAGGCCGTCGCGCTCGGCTTCGGCTCCGTCATGTTCGACGGCGGCGCGCTGCCCTACGACGAGAACGTCGCGCTGACGGCCGAGGTCGCCGCGCGCGCACACCGGGCTGGCGTGTTCGTGGAGGGCGAGCTGGGCGAGGTGGGCGGCAAGGACGGCGCGCACGCACCCGGAGTGCGCACCGACCCCGACGAGGCCAGGGCCTTCGTGGCCGCGACCGGGGTGGACGCCCTCGCGGTGGCGGTCGGCTCGTCGCACGCCATGACCGACCGCACGGCGTCGCTCGACCTCGACCTCATCGCGCGGCTGCGGGCGGCACTGCGCGGCGCCGGGGCGGCCGGGGCGGACGTGCCCCTCGTGCTGCACGCCGAGGATCCGGCCGACATCGAGGCC
>NZ_SSDQ01000144.1:0-33780 GCF_004794315.1 Microbacterium sp. PF5
GATCGCGGGATCAGCGGAGGGGGAGGCGTCGGCCGCGGGGCGGTCCGTGCTCCCGTCCGCGTCGCCTGCGTCGGCGGCGTCGGTCGAGGAGGCGGAGTCCGCGGCGGGCGGGGCCGACGCGACGGACGGGATCGCGGGATCAGCGGAGGGGGAGGTCTCGACCGCGGGGCGGTCGGTGCTCCCGTCCGCGCCGTCTGCGTCGGCGGCACCGGTCGCGGAGGCATCGGTCGCGGTCGCGGTGCGCGCACGGTCGCCGAACAGCGCGCCGAGACCGGAGGTCGACACGCCGGAGGCGGCGGGAACCCGCACCCGGGGTCGGGCGTCGTCGTCGCCCGCGTCGTCGCTCCCGGTCGGTGGGGTGGTGGTCGCCCGCGCCCGCGAGCGCAGCGCGGACGTGGGGGCGTCGTCGGAGGGGGCAGCAGTCGGAGCGGGGCCGTTGCCGCCGATGCCCGTCGCCTCGCCGGCGGGATCGGATGCGGTCACCCGCTTACGGTACCGAATCCGGCCGGGAATCGGCCGCGCCGGGGCGGCGACGCGCCAACCGGCGGACCGGGTAGGATCGTCAGCACAACCACGGGAGTCCGGCGAGCCGGGCTGAGAGGGAGCGAATCGCGCTTCGACCGTCGAACCTGATCTGGGTCATGCCAGCGCAGGGAGGAGTTCCTATGAGTACGTCCACGTCCACGTCCGCATCCGCGAAGACCTCGACGGCGGCCGCGCCGCGCAGCTACCTGCGCTGGCGCATCGTCGACATCGTCGTCGCCAGTGTCCTCGGTGTCGCCGCCGGCCTGATCTTCCTCGCCTGGAACGTCGGCTACCTCGGCCCCAAGGCTCTCCTCGAACCGCTGCTCCCCGGGCTGCAGGGCCTGCTCGACGGCCCCTGGCTGTTCGCGGGCGTGCTCGGCGGACTCATCATCCGCAAGGCCGGAGCCGCGATCTACGTCGAACTGCTCGCCGCCGTCGTCTCGGCGCTCATCGGCAACCAGTGGGGCGGCTTCCTCACCCTGGAGGCCGGGCTCGTGCAGGGGCTCGGCGCCGAGCTCGTCTTCCTGCTGTTCTTCTACCGTCGCTGGTCGCTGCCCGTCGCGATCCTCGCCGGTGCGGGCGCCGCGCTCGCGGGCGGCATCAACAACCTCGTGCTCTGGTACGCCGGATCCGGCCCGGCGTTCACGACGATCTACCTGCTCAGCACCGTCGTCTCCGGCGCGGTGATCGCGGGGGCGCTGTCGTGGGTTCTGGCCAGGGGCATCGCGGCGACCGGCGCGCTCGACCGGTTCGGCTCCGGCCGCGAGGCGCGCGTCCGCGTCTGATGGGGGCCGAGCAGGCCACCCCCGCCGCCGTCGAGGCCCGAGGGTGGGGGTGGCGTCACGCGAGTCGCCTCGCCTGGGCCCTGCGCGACGTGTCGTTCCGCATCGAGCCGGGCGAGCGCGTGCTCGTGCTCGGCGCGTCCGGCGCGGGCAAGTCGACGCTGCTGCACGGGCTCGCCGGTGTGCTGGGCGGCGAGGAGGAGGGCGAGAGCGAGGGCCGGCTGCTCGTCGACGGCGCTGCGGCGACCGCCACCCGGGGTCGCGCGGGACTGGTGCTGCAAGACCCCGACTCGCAGGTGATCCTGGCACGCGTGGGCGACGACGTCGCCTTCGGCTGCGAGAACCTGGGCATCCCGCGCGCCGAGATCTGGCCGCGCGTCACCGCGGCCCTGGAGGCCGTGGGGCTCGACGTGCCGCTCGACCACCCCACCAAGGCGCTGTCGGGCGGGCAGAAGCAGCGCCTCGCGCTCGCGGGACTCCTCGCCATGCGCCCCGGACTGCTGCTGCTCGACGAGCCCACCGCGAACCTCGACCCGCACGGGGTGGCGGAGGTGCGCGACGCGGTGTCGCGCCTGCTCGACACCCACCCCGCCACGCTCGTGGTCGTGGAGCACCGGCTCGACGTGTGGCTGCCCCTCATGACCCGCGTGATCGTGATCGGCGAGGGCGGCGTGGTCGCCGACGGCCCCCCGCACGAGGTGCTCGGGGCGCAGGGGCAGCGGCTCGCCGACGACGGGGTGTGGGTCCCCGGGCATCCGCCCGCGTTCCCGCCGCCGCCGCGCACGGCCCCCCGCGAGGTGCTGCTCTCGGCGCGCGGGCTCGCGGTCGCCCGGGTGAAGGGTCGCCCGGTCGCCACGGGCATCGACCTCGACGTGCACGCGGGAGAAGCCGTCGCGGTCACCGGGCCCAACGGCGCCGGCAAGTCGACGCTCGGCCTCACGCTCGCGGGACTCCTTCCGCCCGCGGGGGGAGCAGTGGTCGCCGCGCCCGAGCTCGCGGACGGCGCCGACCCCGCGCCCATCCGGTGGAGCTCGCGCGACCTGCTCACCCGCGTCGGCATGGTGTTCCAGGAGCCGGAGCATCAGCTGCTCGCCACGACCGTGCGCGACGAGCTCGCCGTCGGCCCCCGCGCGCTCGGCCTCCCCGAGGACGAGATCGCCGCGCGCACCGACGAGCTCCTCTCCCGCCTGCGCCTCGACCGTCTCGCGGCCGCGAACCCGTACACGCTGTCCGGCGGGGAGAAGCGGCGCCTCACGGTCGCGGCCGCGATCGCCACACGCCCCCGGGCGCTCGTGCTGGACGAGCCCACCTTCGGGCAGGACGCGCGCACGTGGGCGGAGCTGGTCGCGCTGCTCGCGGCCTTGCGCGACGAGGGGTCGGCCGTGGTCGCGATCACGCACGACCTCGACGTGGCCAGAGCCCTCCACGCCACCCGGTTCGACCTGGGCGGCATGCCGTGACCCTGCTCGACGCGAAGGCCCGCACCGGCGCGGTGGCCCGTATCAACCCGGTCGCCAAGCTCGGCGTGAGCGCGCTGATCGCCGTGCCGCTCATCCTCACGCTCGACCCGGTCTCGGCCGCGGTGGCCCTGGCGCTCGAGTTCGTGCTGTTCCTGTTCGCGGGCATCGGCTGGCGGGAGTTCTGGGTGCGCACGTGGCCGGTGTGGCTCGCGGCGCCGCTCACCGGGCTCACGATCGCGCTGTACGGCGAGACCTCCGGCACCGTGTACGTGGACTGGTTCGTGCTCCGCATCAGCGAGGGCTCGCTCGCCCTCGCCGTGGCGACGATGCTGCGCGTGCTCGCGATCGCGCTGCCGTCGGTCGTGCTGTTCGTGACCGTCGACCCCACCGACCTCGCCGACGGGCTCGGGCAGATCCTCCGCCTCCCCGCCCAGTTCGTGCTGGGGGCGCTCGCCGGACTGCGCATGGTCGGACTGTTCCTCGACGACTGGCGGGCGCTCGAGCTGGCGCGGCGCGCACGCGGGGTGGCCGACCGCGGGCGCCTGCGCCGCTTCTTCGGGATGGCGTTCGCGCTGCTGGTGCTGTCGATCCGCCGCGGTGCCAAGCTCGCCACGGCCATGGAAGCGCGAGGGTTCGGAGCGCCGGGGCGCCGCACGTGGGCGCGCGAGTCGCGGTTCGGGGCGGCGGAGTGGCTGCTGCTCGCGGTCGGCGCGGCCATCTCCGGCATCGCGGTCGCGGCGGCCGTGCTCACCGGAGCCTGGAACTTCATCCTCGGTCCCGGCGCCTGAGCCTCACCCCGTTTACGCGAGGGGCGGGAGATACGTCAACGCGCCGTGGCTAGCGTGACGAACGGAGTGAGAAGCCGACTCAGCCGAAAGGACTCCGCACATGAGCACTGCACCCACCGACGGTCAGCCGATCTTCACCCGGCCGGGGGAGGCCACGGTCGCACCGCGACACGTGATCCCCGACGCCGAGTCGCTCCCGTCGACCGCGAAGCAGATCGTCGAGGACGAGACCATCCTCGACGGCAACGCCCGTCTGAACCTCGCGACGTTCGTGAGCACCTGGATGGACGACGAGGCCAAGCAGGTGTACATGGCCTCGTTCGACAAGAACATGATCGACAAGGACGAGTACCCGCAGACCGCCGCGATCGAGGACAACTGCTGGCACATGCTCGCGAACCTCTGGCATGCGCCGGATGCCGCCCGCAGCATCGGCACGTCCACCATCGGCTCGTCCGAGGCGTGCATGCTCGGCGGGCTCGCCTTCAAGCGCCGGTGGCAGCAGGCGCGTCGCGCCGCGGGGAAGGACGCCTCCTCGCCGAACCTCGTGATGTCGAGCGCCGTGCAGGTGTGCTGGGAGAAGTTCTGCAACTACTTCGACGTGGAGCCGCGCTTCGTGCCGATCAGCGAGGAGCACAAGACGCTCGACGGGCACGAGCTGGAGAAGTACGTCGACGAGAACACGATCGGGGTCGTGGCGATCATGGGCGTCACCTACACCGGCATGTACGAGCCGGTCGCGCAGATCGCGGCGGCGCTCGACGAGATCCAGAAGAACACGGGGCTCGACATCCCGATCCACGTGGACGGCGCCTCCGGGGCGATGATCGCGCCGTTCCTGCAGCCCGACCTGGAGTGGGACTTCCGCCTGGAGCGGGTGCACTCCATCAGCACCTCCGGCCACAAGTACGGGCTCGTGTACCCCGGACTCGGGTGGGTCGTGTGGCGCGACGCCCAGTGGCTGCCGGAGGACCTCGTGTTCCAGGTCAGCTACCTCGGCGGGGAGATGCCCACGTTCGCACTGAACTTCTCGCGCCCCGGCGCACAGGTGCTGCTGCAGTACTACCTGTTCCTCCGCCTCGGCTTCGAGGGGTACCGGGCGGTGCAGCAGGCGTCGCAGGACGTGGCGAAGTTCCTGTCGGCGGGCATCGCGAAGCTCGACGCGTTCGAGCTGTGGAACGACGGCAGCGACATCCCCGTGTTCGCGTGGCGGTTGAAGCAGGGGCATACCGACAACTGGACCCTGTACGACCTGCAGGATCGGTTGCGCATGCGCGGCTGGCTCGTGCCCGCCTACCCGATGCCCGCCGACCTGGAGGAGCTCACGGTGCAGCGCATCGTGGTGCGCAACGGCCTCAGCATGGACCTGGCCGCCGAACTGCTCGACGCGATCACCGCCGAGGTCGCGCACCTCGACGCCCTCACCGCGCCGATGCCGGGCGACCACCCCGACTCGGCGTTCCACCACTGAGGCGCGGGTCATGTCTGCACACGGTGCCGAACACGCCCCCCGTCCCGCCGTCACCCCGTCGACCCGCGTCTCCCGGCCCGCGGTGGCCGTGCTGGGGGTGGGGCAGCTCGCCCTGCTGACGCTCGTCGTGGTGGCGAGCCTGCGCTCCCTGCCGGCGATGGCGGTCTACGGCCTCGGGAGCATCATGCTCTACCTCATCCCGGCGATCCTGTTCCTGGTGCCCACGGCGCTGGTGGCGGCCGAGCTCGCGACCGGGTGGAAGGGCGGCGTCTACGTCTGGGTGCGCGAAGCCCTCGGCAACCGCTGGGGGTTCACCGCGGTGTGGCTCCAGTGGATCCAGAACGTGGTGTGGTTCCCCACCCAGCTCGCCTTCGTGGCGGGCGCGCTCGCGTTCGTCTTCCTGGATCCGTCGCTGTCGAGCTCGGGCTTCTTCACCGCGGTCGTGATCATCGTCTGCTACTGGGGTGCGACGCTGGTCACCCTCCGCGGCGGCGACCTGTTCGCCAAGCTCGGCTCGTGGGGCGGCATCCTCGGCACGCTGCTGCCCGCCGTGCTGCTGATCGTGTTCGGCGCGGTCTGGGTGTTCAGCGGCGAGAAGAGCCAGGTCCCGCTCGAGGCGTCGGCGATGATCCCGCCGTTCACCGGGCTCGCCTCGATCGTGCTGATCGTGTCGAACGTGCTGGCCTACGCCGGTATGGAGGTGAACGCGGTGCACGTGAACCAGATGAAGGACCCCGGCCGCGGCTACCCCCGCTCGGTGTTCCTCGCGGCGGCGCTCATCCTGCTCGTGTTCATCCTGCCGACCCTCGCGATCGCGGTCGCGGTGCCGCCGAAGGAGCTCGGTCTCACGAACGGCATCATGCTCGCGTTCGGGGAGTACTTCGACCACTGGAGCATGGGCTGGGCCACCGCGGTGGTGTCGGCCCTGATCGCCGCGGGCGCCCTCGCCTCGGTCGTGACCTGGGTCGCCGGCCCGTCGAAGGGCGTGCTGGCCGCGGCGGAGACGGGGCTGCTGCCGCCGCTGCTGCAGAAGAGGAACAAGGCGGGCGTGCAGTCGGGCATCCTGATGCTGCAGGGCACGATCGTGACGGTGCTCGCGGCGATCTTCATCATCGTGCCGAACGTCAGCGCGGCCTTCGTCGCGCTGATCGACATGGCCGCCGCGCTGTATCTCGTCATGTACATGCTGATGTTCGCCTCGGCCCTCGTGCTGCGGCGGAAGGCGCCGGACGTGAAGCGCGCGTACCGGGTGAAGGGGCTGCCGCTGGTCGCCGGGGTGGGCTTCGTCGCCTGCCTGGCCGCGTTCCTCCTCGCGTTCATCCCGCCGGACGGCTTCACCGCGTTCCCGCCCGCGGCCTACCCGTGGATCGTGGGGGCGGTGATCGTGGTGCTGGGTGCTCCGCCCCTGGTGTTCTACGCGGTGCGCCGTCCGTCGTGGGACCGCCGGCCGGCGGACGGCAGCCTGCCCAGCGACGCCCACCCGGAGGCCTGAGCGCCCGGAACCGACGCCGACCCGCCGCCCGTCACAGGGGCAGCGGGTCGGCGCCGTCTTCGCGGGAGCCGTACCCCCAGCGGAGCGCGATCAGCCCCGGCGCGAACCCCGAGCGCACGGTGGTGGCCGTGCGGTTCGCGGGAGGCAGCGGCACGATCTCCTCCTCGCCGCCGACCATCGTGACCTCTTCGATCCAGGTGGGCGACGGCGACCGCGCGAAGTCCACGTGCAGGAGCAGCTCGGGCGTGCGGTACATGCTCGCGTAGGTCACGAGCCGGTCGCGCGGGTAGGGGAGCGGGTAGTGCAGGGTGAACTCGATGAGCGCGGACTGCCGCTGCTCGGGCGGATCGTCGACGGCGAGGAGCATGCCGAACGCCATGCGGGAGGAGTGCGCGTGGCGCTGCACCACGCGGCACCCGGTCACCGCGGTCAGCTCGGGCCACACGTCGGTCGGCACCCCGGGCAGGTCGATGTACGGGATGAGGCCGGCCCGTCCGCTGGGGGGCCGGAGGATCGCGCGGTAGTGGATGGTGTCGACGAGGCCGTGCGCGTCGGTGGTGCAGACCGCGTGGACGGAGTGGGTGTTGAACGACGCCGCGGGGTCGATGCCGAGCGCGCGGAACGTGTCGAGGATCGGCCCCTCCCGCGTCCAGTCCTCGCAGGGTGCCCGCGGCTTGGGTGGACGTCCGGCGCGGCGGCTGTGTCCGATGCGTCGCTGCAGGGTGCCGCTGTCGAGCAGGAGCAGCGTCTCGAGCTCCTCGACCGCCGCGAGCGAGCAGACCCCCTCGGGTTGCCGCGTGCCGTTCTGCCAGCAGCTGAGGGTGGCGATCGAGACGGGGTTCCCGTGTCGTCGGAGCCGATCGCTCAGCTGCGCAAGGGACGTGCCGCGGGCCGCGATGGCCTCCCGCAGTGTCTCGGCGAACCCGGCGACGGGAGCGGGTGGCGACGGATCGAGGTGCATGAGGCCTCCTGATCGGGGGGTCGTCCCACCCATGACACCAGATCAGACATCAGATGTCGAGAGTTCGTTGCCGCATCCCGACCTGCGCGCCGCCGGCCGGGAGGGTCAGGTGGCGTTCCACAGGTCGCGGTAGTACGCCATCCGCTCCCGGTCGGGTTCGAGGCCGTACGCCTCGACGAGGGCGTCTTCCCACCCCGGGCCGTAGTTCCACCCGGTGCTCATGGCGGCCACGGCGATGTCGGCCCAGCGGTCGGCGACGCCCAGCTGCGCGAGGTCCACGTGCGCGAGCCACCGGCCGTCCGCGCCGATCAGGGTGTTCGGGCAGCAGGCGTCGCCGTGGCTCACCACTGCGCGGTCGATCGGCGGCGGAGTGCGCAGCGACTCCGGCACCACGATGCCCCGGCGCTCCGCGTTCTCGATGCGCGACGGCACGCTCCACTCCCACGGGCACTCGGCCACGGGCAGCGCGTCGTGCAGCGCCCGCAGCGCCTCACCCACCGCGCGCACGGCGGTCGCGGGCTCGGCCGTCCACCGGGGATCCACGGCGCTCAGGCCGTCGAGGGCCGCCGTCACCAGCCACTCGTGCGTCTCGTCCTCGCCGCTGTCGAGCACGGTCGGCGCGCTGATCCACCGCGCGGCCCAGCGCATTCGCTCGGCCTCGTCGCGCAGCGTGGACTCGAGGTTGCGCGGACCCCACTTGATGTAGAACGGCTCGCCGACGCCGGTCGCGCGGAACGTGAGACCGCCGTCGTCGTTCCGCCAGACGCAGACGAGGTCTGCTCCGCGGGACAGCTCGCGCACCCGGTCGGGGACGACGACGGACTCGGCGGGGATCGTCATGCTCCCATCCTGCCGGACGCGCGGACGCTCAGGGCCGACCGGTCGCGCGAGGAGCGGACGCCGTCTCCGGACGGGCGGTGTCGTAGGCTCGCCTCGACGCCGTCCCCTCACGCCCGGTCGCACCGGCACCACCGCGGCCCGGGTTCGTCCTGGAACCAGGAACCACCTAGGCTGGGACTGCGTTTCAGGCATGTCGCACGACGTTCGAAGGAGAACCTCACATGCAGATCAGCGGACAGGGCGCCCTCGTCACCGGAGGGGCGTCGGGCCTCGGGCTCGCCACCGCGCGTCGCCTCGCGGCGGCCGGAGCCCACGTCACGATCATCGACCTCCCCTCCTCGGCCGGTGCCGAGATCGCGGAAGAACTGGGCGGGATCTTCGTGCCCGCCGACGTCACGAGCGTCGACGAGGTCGCGGCCGCGGTCGCCGCCGCACAGGCCGCCGCCCCGCTGCGCGTGGTGATCAACTGCGCCGGTATCGCCCCGCCCGCCAAGGTGCTCGATCGCGAGGGCAACCCCGCGGTGCTCGCCGACTTCGAGCGGATCGTGCGCATCAACCTCGTCGGCACCTTTAACGTCATCTCGCAGGCCGCGGCCGTGATCGCGAAGAACGAACTGCACGACGAGGAGCGCGGCGTCATCGTCAACACCGCCAGCGTCGCGGCGTTCGACGGTCAGATCGGGCAGCCTGCGTACTCCGCGTCGAAGGGCGGCGTGCACGCCATGACCCTCCCGATCGCACGCGAACTCGCCCGACACGGCATCCGCGTGTGCACCATCGCCCCCGGCATCATGGAGACCCCGATGCTGATGGGGCTGCCGCAGGAGGCGCAGGACTCGCTCGGCCAGCAGGTGCCGTTCCCCGCCCGCCTCGGCCGACCGGACGAGTACGCCGCCCTCGCGCAGCAGATCGTCGAGAACGGCTACCTCAACGGCGAGACCATCCGCCTCGACGGCGCCATCCGCATGGCACCGCGCTGACCACCCGCCCCGAAGGAGAACCCATGTCACTCGCCGGCAAGACCATCCTCATGTCGGGCGGCAGCCGCGGCATCGGCCTCGCGATCGCGCTGCGCGCCGCCGCCGACGGCGCCAACATCGCCATGCTCGCCAAGACCGACACCCCGCATCCGAAGCTCGAGGGCACCGTGCACACCGCGGCCGAGCAGATCCGCGCGGCCGGCGGCCAGGCGCTGCCGATCGTCGGCGACGTGCGCGAGGACGACGACATCACCGAAGCGGTCATGAAGACGCAGGGCGAGTTCGGCGGCATCGACATCGTGATCAACAACGCCAGCGTGATCGACCTGTCGCGCTCGCTCGACCTCTCGGCGAAGAAGTACGACCTGATGCAGGACGTCAACGTGCGCGGGACGTTCATGCTGTCGCGGGCGGCCGTGCCGATCCTGAAGGACGCCGAGAACCCGCACATCCTGTCGCTCTCGCCGCCCCTGAACCCCAGCCCGAAGTGGCTCGGGGCGCACACGGGCTACACGCTCGCGAAGTTCGGCATGACCATGGTCACGCTCGGGCTCGCGGCCGAGTTCGCGCGCGACGGCATCGCCGCCAACACGCTGTGGCCCCGCACAACCATCGCGACCGCCGCCGTGCAGAACCTCCTCGGGGGCGACAGGGTGATGGCCGCGAGCCGCACGGCCGACATCTACGCCGACGCCGCCTACGCGGTGCTGTGCCGGCCGGCCGCGACCACCACGGGGCAGTCGCTCATCGTGGAGGACGTGCTGGAGGCCGAGGGCGTGACCGACTTCTCGCGCTACGCCGCCGTGCCCGGCACCCCCGACAGCGCCCTGTTCCCGGACATCTTCCTCGACTGACCCGGTCCGCGCGGGATCAGAAGAGCAGGTAGAGCGCGCCGAGGATCGTGAGCGCGATCACGATGCGGTCGAACACCCGTTGATCGAGCCGTCGTGCCACGCGCAGTCCGAGGAGGGCGCCGAGCACCACCAGCGGCGCGAGCAGCGCGTCCGTCAGCAGCACCGGCGCGGTGAACAGTCCGATGCCGGCGAGGAACGGCACCTTGATCACGTTGATGATCGCGAAGAACCAGGCCGAGGTGCCCAGGAACACCTGGACCGGGGTGCGCGTCGCCAGGAAGTACATCGACATCACGGGTCCGCCGGCGTTGGCGACCATCGTCGTGAAGCCGCCCAGGGTGCCGTAGGCGCCGGCGAGCACGAGTCCGCCGCGGGGCGTGACCGTCGTCTCGACGCGCGACTGCCGCCATCGTCGCCACAGGGTGACGGCGATCATCAGCAGCAGGATCACGCCGATCGCGCGCCGCACCACGTCGTCGCCCGTCAGGGCGAGGAAGGCGAAGCCGAGCAGCAGTCCGGCGATGACGGCGGGGGCGAGTCGCAGCAGTGTCGGCCAGTGCGCGTGCCGACGGTAGGCGAGGAGCGCGAACACGTCGCCCACCATGAGCAGCAGCAGCGTGGCCGCGGTCGAGGTGCGGGCGGGCAGCGCCGCGGCGAACAGCGCGATCGCGAGGATGCTGCCGCCGGGCAGTGCGGTCTTGGAGATGCCGATCACGACCGCGGCCAGGCCGAGCGCCGCCCAGGCCCACGCGTCGAGCGCCATCACCGGCGCAGCTCGTCCGCGATGTCTTCGAAGCCGCGGGCGGTCGCGAGGTCGAGCGGGAGCACGCCGTCGCCGTCGCGGATGGTCGGGTCGGCGCCGCCGTCGAGCAGGGCGCGCACCACGGCGACGTAGCGCCCCGAGCCGTCACCGAGCACGATCGCCTCGTGCAGCGCCGTCCACCCCAGGTTGTTCACGTGATCGGGGTCGACGCCCGCATCGAGCAGGATCTGCACGGTGTCGAGCAGTCCGCGCTCTGACGCGGGGATGAGGGCGGTGCCGCCGAAGCGGTTGGTGCTGGTGAGGTCGGCGCCGTTGTCGAGGGTGAGGCGCAGGATCTCGTCGTGACCGCGGGCACCCGCGTACAGATAGGCCGAGTCCTGGATGTCGTCCTTCGCGTTCACGTCGGCACCCGCGGAGATCAGCGCGCGGGCGGCCTCGACGTGGTTCGCCTTGGTGGCCGCGACCAGTGCGGTCATGCCGCCCTCGCCGCGGGCCTCGATGTCGGCACCGGCGTCGAGCGCAACCCGGACGGCGGCGGCGTCACCGCGGGCGGCGGCGTCGAGCAGGGCGGACGTGGCGTCGCGCGGGGCGGGCGTGGTGTCGGTCATCGGGGCCTCCGTGGTGGGTGCGGCCGGGTGCGTGGCGGTGGTCGCCGTGCACGCCGAGGTGAGCAGGGCGACCCCCGCGAGGGCCGCCCAGAGCACGCCCCGCCGCATCCGCATACCTCTGGTATACCAAACGGCCCGGAGGCGGGGGAGCGTCAGCTCCGCACGGAGGCGAGCGCGGCGGCGAACCGGGCGGCGCGCTGCTCCAGGTCGGCCCAGTCGGACGCCGCGATCGAGGCGCCGTTGGCGAGGTCGCCGCCGGCGCCCACCGCGACCGCGCCCGCGGCGTACCAGTCGGCGAGGTTGTCGGGCTTGACGCCGCCGGTGGGCATGAGCGGGGCGTCGGGGAACGGGCCGCGGAGAGCGCCGAGGTAGGCCGGGCCGCCGAGCGAGGCGGGGAAGATCTTCACGACGTCGACGCCGAGCTCGAGCGCGCCCATGACCTCGGTGGGCGTGAGGGCGCCGGTCATCACGACGCGGCCGGTGTCGAGCATCGCGCGGGTGAGGGCCGGGAGCGTGCCGGGGCTCACCAGGAACTCGGCCCCGGCGTCGGCGGCCTGTGCGGCCTGCGCGGGGGTCGTCACGGTTCCGGCGCCGATGTAGGCGGCGTCACCGTGGCGGGCGATCAGCTCGCGGATCACGGCCGGGGCGTCGGGCGTGGAGTAGGTGACCTCGATGCCGGTCACTCCACCCCGGATGATCGCCTCTGAGGCCTCCAGGGCGAGTTCGGGCGAGGGGGCGCGGAGGACGGCGAGGACGCCGGTGGTGCGGGCGCGGGCGAGACGGTCGGACATGGCGCTCCTTGATCGAGGGATGCGTCCATTCTTCCGCACCACAACTTGTCATTACAAGTTGTGCTACTTGGCGACGAGCGTCGTCTCGAAGCTGTAGAGGTCGGGGCGGTAGCAGTGGTGGCCGAACTCGATCGCGGCGCCGGACTGGTCGAACGAGATGCGCTCCATCGTGAGCACGGGGCCGCCCGCCTCGATCTCCAGCAGCTCCGGCTCGTCGTCTTCCGCGCGGCGGGCGCCGATCTTCTGCTTCGCGATGCGGATCGCGACGCCCCGGGCGCGGAGCACCTGATAGAGGCCGCGCGACTCCAGCTGCTCGGTCGAGATGTCGGCCAGCTCGCGCGGGAGGTAGTTCTCCAGCACCGCGACCGCGACGCCGTCGGTGCTTCGTCTGCGGCGCAGATGCAGCACCTCGGTGCCCGGCTCGAGCCCGAGCGCGAGGGCCACCTCGTCGGTCGCGGGGATGATCTCGTGGGTCAGCACCTGCGTGCCCGGCTCGTGGTTCGCGCTCTGCAGGTCTTCGTACAGGCTGGTCAGCTCGACCTGCCGCGTGACCGAGCCCTGCACCACCTGGGTGCCGATGCCGCGGCGGCGCACGAGCAGGCCCTTGTCGACGAGCTCCTGGATGGCGCGGCGGATCGTGGGGCGGGAGAGTCCGAGCTGCTCCGCGATCGAGACCTCGTTCTCCAGGCGGGCGCCCGCGGGGATCGCGCCGGACTGGATCGCGCTCTGGAGTCGTGTGGATACCTGGAAGTAGAGCGGGACGGGCCCCGTGCGGTCGATGTCCGCGAAGAGCTCGTGGGGCCAGGGGGTGACGACATCGGCCATGGATGCTCCGCTCTGGGTTGGGGAGTCACATTGTAGCGACAATCATACGAGCGACTCCAGACGGCGTCGAGGCGCAGTATTCCGCGGATCCCGGCCGCGCCCGCGCACGAGGGCGCCGCGAGTGAGCCCCGGGATGCTTAAAGTGCTATTGTGCTGACATGACGGGAGCAGCGTGAGCTTCGGGTGGGATCCCCACCTGCTCGTCGAGCTCGGGCTCCTCGGGCTGGCGTTCGTGCTCTCGCTGGCCGTGGGTGTCGAGCGCTCCCGCAAGCAGAAGAACGCCGGGCTGCGCACGCACGTGCTGGTGGGCCTGGGCTCGGCCATCTTCACCCTCATCTCGGCCTACGGCTTCGAGGGCGTGCTGGGGCCGGAGGTCGCGGTCGATCCCTCGCGCATCGCGGCGCAGGTGGTGTCGGGGATCGGGTTCCTCGGCGCCGGCGTGATCTTCGTGCGCAACAACGCCGTGTCCGGGCTCACCTCGGCCGCGACCATCTGGGTGGTCGCGGCGATCGGCATGGCCTGCGGGGCGAACATGCCCCTGCTCGCGATCGCGGGCACGGGTCTTCATCTCCTCACGGTCGGCCCGCTGTCGCGGCTGCGCGACCGCGTTCGCCCCGAGCCCGAGCGCCTGCGCGTGACCCTGCAGTACGAGGCCGACCGCGGCGCGCTGCGCGAGGTGCTGGCGGCGGCCGAGCGGCGGGGGCTGCCCGCCACACTGCTCGGTGCCGCGCGGATCCACGGTGAGGCGGACATGCGGGCGACGCTCGAGTTCGCGGAGGCCGAGCCGGGGTCGCGCTCCGAGCTGATCGACGCGATCGCCCGCCTCGACGGGGTGCGCTCGGTCGTGGTGCAGGGCTTCTCCGAGGACGATTGATGCATATGTCATGACCTGCTAACATTCGAGACGAACCCAGGGTTCGACCATTCAATGGAGAAAGGACAACGCGTGATCCGCATCGCGAACGCGCCGGTGAGCTACGGAGTCTTCGAACTCGCTCGACCGGACCTCGTGGCCCTCCCCGACGGGGAGCAGCTCGCCCGCTGGATCAGCGAAGCCGGATACCAGGGCATCGACCTGGGCCCCGTCGGTCTCCTCGGCCAGGGCGCCGAGCTCGACGAGCGCCTCTCCCGCCACGGCCTCGACCTCGCCGGCGGCTGGGTCGACCTGCCGTTCGCGGGCGAGGACGAGGAGTTCGCCGCCGCGCTGGCAGGCCTCGACCGCACGCTCGACGTGTTCGTCACCGCCGCCGAGCGCGGCCAGGACCTCGCACCGCTGCCCACCCTCGCCGACTCCGGCAGCCCCGCCCGCAAGGCCCGCCCGGGCGGCGCCCCCGAGCTCACGCTCCGCGGTGCCGCGTGGGAACGGTTCGCCGACCGGGTGAACCGCGCCGCCGCGCGCGTGCGCGACCGGGGCCTCGAGCCCACCTTCCACCACCACGCGTGCACGCACGTCGAGACGCCGGAGGAGATCGACGCGCTACTCGCCTCCACCGACGTCGACCTCACGTTCGACTCCGGTCACCTGCTGATCGGCGGCGGCGACCCCCTGCCCGACTACCGGCGCTGGCGCGAGCGGATCAACCACCTGCACCTGAAGGACGCCCGCACCGCCCTGCTGCACGACGCCCTGGCCGCCGACGACCCCATGCGCTCGGTGTGGGAGAAGCGCGTGTTCGTGCCGCTCGGGGAGGGCGACCTCGCCGTCGACGCCCTGCTCGACGAGATCGTCGCGAGCGGGTACTCCGGATGGCTGATCGTCGAGCAGGACGTGGTGCCCCGCTCGACCGCCGACGTGGAGCGCGCCGTGGCCGAGCAGGCCGCCAACCGCGAGGCCCTGCGGCGGTGGTTCGCATGAGCGCCGCCGTCACCCGCGTCGCCGTGATCGGACTCGGCGCGATCAGCCAGAGCGTGCACCTGCCGCTGCTGCGCCGCAACGCCGAGGCCTTCGCGATCGCCGCGCTCGTCGACCTGTCCGCCGTGCGCACCGCCGACATGGGCGCCCGCTACGGCGTGCCGGCCGCCCGGCAGCTCACCTCGGTCGACGAGCTCGTGGCCGCGACGGCCGCCGGCGACCTCGACGTGGACGCCGCCATCCTCGCCACCACCGGCTCGCACGCGGGAGACACCCTGCGGCTCGTGCGGGCGGGCATCCGGGTGCTCGCCGAGAAGCCGCTCGCCTACTCGCTCGCCGAGCTGGACGAGCTCACGGCGTACGGGCGCGAGGCCGGCCTCGACCTGCGCGACTGGGTGCGCGTCGGCTACATGAAGGAGTACGACACCGCGTCGCTGCGCGCGAAGGAACTGCTCGCCGACGTGACCCTGCGCGCGATCGACGTGCAGGTCATGCACCCGCTCGACGGCTCGCAGCTCGCCTACGCGCGGCTCGCCGCTCCCACGGGCGACGTGCCCCGCGAGACCATCGAGCCCCTGCTCGCCGCGACAGCCGCCATCGTCGACGGTGCCGTCGGGTCAGACCTCCCCGTCGACCTCCGCACGCTGTACACCAACGTCGTGCTCGGCTCGATCGTGCACGACGTGGGGCTGCTCCGGTCGCTCGTCGGCGGTCTCGGCGAGGTCGCGTTCGCGCAGCACTGGGGCCCGAAGATGCCGGGCTCCGTGCACGTGCGCGGCACCCTCGCCCGCGACGAGACGCCGTGGACCGTCGACTGGCACTACATCGACGGCTACCCCGACTACCAGGAGACCGTCACGTTCCACCACGAGGCCGGATCGATCGAGCTCGTGTTCGGCGTGCCCTACGTGACGAACCTCCCCACCATCCTCCGCGTGACCGAGAGTCACCCGGAGCTCGGCATCCGCGTGAGCGAATCGCGGTGGATGCAACAGGAAGCATTCGAGAACGAGCTGTACGCGCTCGCGGCCCTGGTCCGCGGCGAACGCCCCGACGGGGCGAGCGTCGAGGAGTCGGTCGCCGACGTGCGCGTCGGGCAGCGGATCATCCGCGCGCTCGCGGTCTCGAAGGGCCACGCGCTCGACCCGAGCGCCGAAGCCGCGCAGTAGCCATCCCGCAACACCCGAATCCGAGCGCCACCGCTCGGCGATCAACGACAAGAAAGGTCGGAAATGGTCACGCAAGGAAAGCGCCGCCTGCTCGCGGCGTTCGCCCTCACCACCGTCGGTGCGGTCGTGCTGGCCGGCTGCTCCGGAGGATCGGAGCCCGAGGCCGAGGAGTCGACGGGGCCCGTCACCCTGACGCTCACCACCAACTCCATCACGGGAGGCAAGAACGCCGCCGAGGCCGACTGGATCGCGGACTGGGTCGTCCCCGAGTTCGAGAAGGCCATGGAGGAGGACGGCAAGGACGTCACCGTCGAGTTCCAGCCGCAGGGCGTCGACGACGAGGACTACAAGACGAAGATCGCCCTCGACCTGCAGTCCGGCAAGGGCGCCGACATCATCGGCATGGACGGCATCTGGGTCGGCGAGTTCGCCGAGGCCGGCTACATCAAGCCGCTCGCCGAGGTCGGCGGCGACGCCGTGGACGACTGGGACGGCTGGGGACAGATCCCCGACGCCGTGCAGAGCGCGCTGTCGTTCGACGGCGACCGCTACGGGGTGCCCCAGGGCGCGGACGGCCGGGTGCTCTACTACAACAAGGACCTGTTCGCGCAGGCCGGCCTCGACGAGGACTGGGCGCCGGAGAGCTGGGACGACATCCTCGATGCCGCGAAGGACCTCAAGAAGATCGAGGGCGTGACCCCGATCCAGCTCAACGCCGGTACCGCGATGGGCGAGGCCACGACCATGCAGGGCCTGCTCCCGATGCTCGTCGGCACCGGCGAGCAGGTGTACGAGGACGGCAAGTGGATCGGCGCCACCGACGGCATGCAGGAGGTGCTCGACCTCTACAAGACGATCTACGTCGATGAGGGCCTGGGCGACCCCGTGCTGCAGCAGGAGGCCTCCGGCCGCGACACGTCGTTCCAGCTGTTCGCCGAGGGCAAGATCGGCATCCTCTTGGAGGGCGACTACTTCTGGCGCTCCGTGATCAACCCCGCGGAGGGTGTGGGTACCGCGCCCATGGCCAACCGCGACGAGGTCGTCGGCTACGCCAAGATCCCCGCGGTCGAGCCCGGCGAGGGCATCAAGGGCCAGGACTTCGTGTCGATGTCGGGCGGCACCGGCCGCGTGCTCAACCCGAACTCGAAGCACGCCGAGCTGGCGTGGGAGCTGCTCGCGTTCATGAACTCGCCCGAGGCGTACGAGGCCCGTGCCGCCGGCACGCTCGCGATCTCGCCGCGTGACGACGTGAACGAGAAGCTGCTGTCGTCCGACCCGATGCTGACGTTCGTGAGCCAGGAGGTGCTGCCCATCACGGCGTACCGCCCCGGTCTCGCCGCGTACCCGCAGGTGTCGGTGCTGCTGCAGCAGGCCACGCTCGACGTCGCCACCGGAACCTCGGTCGACGATGCGCTGAAGACCTACGTCCGTGGTCTCGAAGGCGTCGTGGGACCGGACGCGATCTCCGAGTGACCATGACGAATGCAACGATGCCGGCGGGGAGCGTCCGCGCTCCCCGCCGGCGCCGCGCGGAGGACGTCGCCGGTCTGGGGCGCGCCAGGGCGACGCTGTTCGCGGCCCCCGGGCTCCTCCTGATCGGCCTGTTCCTCCTCTTCCCCGCGATCTGGACCGTCTACCTGGGGATGACGAACTATCGGCTCACCGGCTTCGCCGCCGCCAACCCGCAGTTCGTCGGCCTGGACAACTTCTCCACCGCGCTGAACGACCCGCGGTTCTGGAACTCCCTGTGGCTCACGCTCGTGTTCGTGCTCGTCTCGGGCATCATCGGGCAGACCGTGCTCGGATTCGCGCTGGCGTGGATGCTGCGCAACGTCCGTCCCGGCGTCAAGACCTTCATCGAGACGCTCGTGCTCGCGGCCTGGGTCATCCCGGCCTCGGTCGCCTCGTTCCTGTGGCTCGCCCTGCTCGACCGCCGCACCGGCACGCTCAACGCCCTGCTCGGCACCGAGGGTGCCGCCTGGCTGATCGAGCATCCGATGGAGTGCATCATCATCTTCAACATCTGGGTCGGGACCGCGTTCTCGATGCAGCTGTTCTCGTCCGCCATCAGCGCCGTGCCGCCGTCGCAGCTGGAGAGCGCCCGCATGGTCGGCGCCAACACGTGGCAGCAGCTGCGCGACGTGATCCTGCCCAACATCAAGGGGCACCTGCTCACCAACACGCTGCTGATCACGCTGTGGACGTTCAACACGTTCACGCCGTACCTGCTGACCGCGGGCGGCCCCAACGGGCAGACCGACATCCTCTCGGTGTACATCTACCAGACCGCGATCCCGGGCGGACAGCTCGGCCTCGGTGCGGCGATCTCGCTCATCATGCTCCTGATCAACCTCGTGATCGCGCTGATGTACACGCGCGTCTCCCGGGGTGCGAATCCGAAGAAGAAGAAGGTGCGCTCATGATGTCGACCATCAAGACCGTCGCGCGCGACCGGTCCGTGACCCACTTCGTCTCGCGGATCCTGTTCACGCTCGTGCTGGTGATCGTGTCGCTGTTCTTCGCGCTGCCGATGGTCTGGCTGATCCTCGCACCGTTCGACGCGACCCCGTCGCTGACGGTGTCGTGGCCGGACTGGACGCTCGACAACTTCGCGCGCCTG
Source organism: Microbacterium sp. PF5 (assembly GCF_004794315.1). Lineage (NCBI taxonomy): Bacteria > Bacillati > Actinomycetota > Actinomycetes > Micrococcales > Microbacteriaceae > Microbacterium > Microbacterium sp. PF5. The sequence continues at coordinate 18,782 of NZ_SSDQ01000144.1, forward strand.
GCGGAGAACCCCTACGCGCTGAAGTCGATCCTGAACTCGCTGATCCTCGGCGTGGGCACGATGGCGCTGGTGATCGTGCTGGGCGCGCTGGCGTCGTACGCCATGAGCCGCATCAACATCCCCGGCCGCGACGGCATCCTCTACGGGCTGCTGCTGCTGTCGTCGATCGTGACGGGGACCGCGGCCATGGTGCCCACGTTCCAGCTCATCAACCAGCTGCAGCTCATCAACACGCACGTCGGGGTGATCCTCGTGCTCGCCGGCGGCATCCTGCCCACCGTGATCTTCATCCTCAAGGACTTCATGGACTCGATCCCGAAGTCGTACGAGGAGTCGGCGCGACTGTACGGCGCAGGGCCCTTCCGCATCCTGAAGGACGTGGTCGTGCCGATCGCCCGACCCGGGCTCGCGTTCATCGCGATCTGGACCATCGTGCAGGTGTGGGGCAACTTCCTCGTCCCGTTCCTGCTGCTGCGCACGCCCGACATGCAGCCGGCCGCCGTGCTCATGTACACGTTCTACACCGAGAGCGGCCAGGCCGACCTGCGGCTCATCTCCGCGTTCTCGCTGGTCTTCTCGGTGCCCGTCCTCCTCATCTACTTCTTCGTCAACCGCCGCTACGGCTTCCGCTTCCACGGAGGGATCAAGTCCTGATGGCCGCCATCACTGCAACCCAACTCGTCAAGGAGTACCCCGGCGGGGTGCGCGGCGTCGACAGCGTCGACGTCGAGATCGCCGACGGCGAGTTCTTCGCCCTCCTCGGTCCCTCCGGCTGCGGCAAGACCACGCTGCTCCGCTCGATCGCCGGCCTGGAGAGCATCACGTCCGGCCGCCTCACCATCGGCGACAAGGACGTCACGAACGCCGAGCCGGGTGAGCGCGGCGTGGCCATGGTGTTCCAGGACTACGCGCTGTTCCCGCACATGGACGTGGCCGACAACATCGCCTACCCGCTGCGCATCCGCCGCGTCGCGAAGAACGAGCGCCGCACCACGGCCGAGTCGGTCGCGAACGGCCTGTCGCTGAACGGCCTCATCGAGCGTCGCCCCGGCCAGCTCTCGGGCGGGCAGCAGCAGCGCGTGGCCCTCGCCCGCGCGGTCGCCACGCGGCCCGACGTGCTGCTCCTGGACGAGCCGCTGTCGAACCTCGACGCCCGGCTGCGGCTCGAGGCGCGCACGTTCCTCAAGGAGCTGCAGCGCGACCTCGGCGTGACCACCGTGTTCGTGACGCACGACCAGGCCGAGGCGCTCGCGCTCGCCGACCGGATCGCGGTCATGAAGGCCGGGAAGCTGCAGCAGATCGGCTCGCCGCGGGAGATCTTCCACCGCCCGAACAACACGTTCGTCGCGGGGTTCATCGGCTCCGTGCCCATGAACCTGCTGGAGACCACGGTCACCGGCGGCCACGTGCGCATCGGCGACACCGACGTGCCCGTGCCCGCCGAGGCTGCCGCGGACGTGCGCGACGGGCAGGCCGTGAGCTGGGGCATCCGCCCGGAGTACGTGCGCTGGTCGACCGAGCCCGTCGCCGACGGCATCGCCGCAGAGGTCGTGGTGACCGAGACCCTCGGTGCGACCAGCCTCGTGCTGGTGAGCTCCGGCGACCACAAGCTGCAGGTCGTCGTGCCCGAGGAGCTCGAGCCGCAGCCGGGCGACCGCGGCTGGATCGTGCCGCAGCGCAACCGCGCCCTGCTGTTCGACACCGAGACCACCGAGCGGATCGGCTGATGGCCGCGATCCGCACCACCCTGCGCCTCACGCACGAGATCCAGAACGCGGACCGCTACGTGCGCGTGCCGTTCGAGGTGCCGCCCGGCACGGACTCGCTCGAGGTGCGCCTGTCGTACGACACCGAGGCGGCCGTGATCGACCTCGGCTGCGAGGGTGCGGCGGGGTGGCGCGGATGGTCGGGCGGCTCGCGGCAGGACTTCGTGATCCGCGCCGACGACGCCACGCCCGGCTACCTCCCCGGTCGCCCGGAGGAGGGGGAGTGGCACGTGATCCTCGGCGTGCACCGGCTCCCCGCGGGCGGGACCGACGCGACCGTCGAGGTGCTGCTCCCCGCGGAGTCGGGCATCGACCACGGCCCGGTGCCCGCGCGGATCGACGGGGTGCCCCGGGGGAGCAGCCGCGAGCTGCCCGCGGACGCCGGACTGCGGTGGTACGCGGGTGACTTCCACGCGCACACCCTGCACTCCGACGGGCACGAGAGCATCGCGGGGCTCGCGTCGCTCGGGGTGCGGGCGGGCCTGGACTTCCTGTCCGTGACCGACCACAACACCACCAGCCACCACGCGCACCTCCCGGTCGTGGGTGCGCAGCAGGGCATCACGCTGCTGCCCGGCCAGGAGGTCACGACCCACCGCGGTCACGCGAACGCGTTCGGCGACATCGGCTGGATCGACTTCCGCCGTCCGGCCCAGGAGTGGGTCGACGAGGTCGAGCGCCGTGGCGGTGTCCTCAGCGTGAACCACCCGATCTCGGGCGACTGCTCGTGGCTGCACCCGCTGGAGCGCACGCCCCGGGCGATCGAGCTGTGGCACTCCACCTGGTACCGCGAGCTGATCGCCACCTCGCCCCTCGCGTTCCACGAGCGCTGGGACAAGGGGGCCGTGCTGCTGGGAGGCGCCGACTTCCACATGCGGAGTCAGGGTGTCGGCCCCGGCACACCCACCACGTGGGTCGCGGCGGAGGACGACTCGGCCGAGGCGATCCTCGCCGGGGTCGCCGCCGGCCGCACCGCGATCATGGGCGGCGTCGCCGTGCGCGACGGCCTCACCGTGCCCGAGCTGTTCACCGCGCCCGTGCTGCTGCGCGTGGACGGCGACCTGCTCGCGATCGACGCCGACGGGCTCATCCTCGTCGACGGTGCGGGCGAGCGTCGTGCCGTGCACGGCGACCGCGCCTCCTTCTCCGGCGATCCCGCCGCCGGCCCGTACTACCTGCTGCACCCCGACCGCAGCATCGCCGCCCTGTGCGCCTGAGCGCCGCCCGAAACCCCGAGATACAGGAGTCCCCGCCCGTGAGCAGTGAGATCGTCGTCGTCCCCCACACCCACTGGGACCGCGAGTGGTACGAGCCGCACGACGTGTTCCGCCTGCGGCTCGTGCACATGCTCGACCGCCTGATCGGCATCCTCGAGGCGGAGCCGTCGTACCGGTTCACGCTCGACGGGCAGGCCGCGGCCATCGAGGACTACCTGGAGATGCGCCCGGACATGCGCGACCGCGTGGTGGCACTCGTCGAGAGCGGGCAGCTGAGCATCGGCCCCTTCCTGATCCTGCTCGACGAGTTCGGCTGCGACGGCGAGACCATCGTGCGCAACCTGGAGCTGGGCCGCGCCGCGAGCACCCGCCTCGGCCGCACCATGCCCGTCGGCTACCTGCCCGACATGTTCGGCCACGCGGCGCAGATGCCGCAGATCCTGGCGGGCTTCGGCATCCGGCACAGCGCCCTGTGGCGCGGCGTGCCCGGTGACGTGCAGGAGCACGCGTTCTCCTGGGTCGCGCCCAACGGCGACGCGGTGCGCTGCGAGTACCTGTTCGACGGCTACGGCAACGGCCTCGACATGTTCGCCCTGCCCGGTCAGCTCCCCGCGCTCGCCCCCGACTACGCCGCCCGCACCGCGTCGTGGTACGGCGACGACCCCGTGCTGGCGATGCTCGGCACCGACCACTCCGCGCCCCCGGAGGACCTGGCCGAGGTGATCCGCCACTACGACGCGGCCGGCGGCGAGCCCCGCCTGTCGATCGCGACGCTCGACGAGCACCTCGCGCGCTACGCGACCGATGCGGACGCGCTCGCCGCGCTGCCCCAGGTGCGCGGGGAGATGCGCTCGCACGCCCGCGGCAACCTGCTGCCCGGCGTCTTCTCGATCCGCACGAACCTCAAGCGCGAGATGGCCCGCTCGGAGCAGGCCCTCGCCGCGGCCGAACGGCTCGACCTGCTGTACGGCACGCGCGACCACCGCTCGTTCTTCGACACGGCGTGGTACCGCCTCGTGGAGAGCACCGCGCACGACTCGGTCACCGGCTGCGGCGTCGACAGCACCGCGGAGCAGGTGGGCACCCGCATCCACACGGCCGGGCACATCGCCCGCGGCGTGATCGACAGCGTGCTGCGCGACCTGGCGGTGTCGGTGAGCCCCGCCCAGCACCTGGTGTTCAACCCGTCCGGCTTCGCCCGGCGCGCGCAGGTGGAGGTCACGCTGCACGGTGTGGATCCCGCCGCCCTCGCCCCCGGGGTGCAGGTGCTCGACCCGCTGCCCACGGTGCTGGGCGACGAGCAGTTGCGCACGGCCGACCTGCCCAAGCTCCTGCGCCGCATCCACGGGCGCGAGCTGTTCGGGCAGCAGATCAACGGCTACGCGTGGGGCGAGCGGTCGCTGCGTTTCGAGGTGGCCGAGAGCCCCCGCGGGGTGTGGGATCTGGCCGCGTTCACGGTCGAGCTGGAGGAGCGCGTGGCCGCCGATGCCGCGGGCGACGACCTGTGGCACGTGGAGACCATCGCGGATCCGCGGCACCGGGCGCTGCTCGCGGTCGACCTCGACGGTGTCGCGCTCGCGGCCGTGTCGGAGACCTCGGCCCCCGCGCCCCTCGACCCCGTGCGGGTGACTGCGACCTCGCTGTCGAACGCGGCGCTGACCGCGACCGTGAACCCCGACGGCACGGTGCGCATCGAGGGTGCGGACGGCTCCGCGATCGACGGCGCCCTGGCCCTGGTCGACGAGGGCGACTGCGGCGACTCTTACAACTACGGACCGGTCGACCCCGCCTCCGCCGTGACCGCCCCGGCGTCGGTCGAGGTGACGGTGGTCGAGGAGGGGCCGCTGCGCGGGCGACTGCGCATCCGCCGCGTGTACGACCTGCCGGAGCGCCTGGACGCCGACCGTCGTCGCAGCGCCGCGACCGTGCCGCTGGTGACCGAGACCACGGTCGAGCTGCGCGAGGGCGAGGGCTTCCTCCGGGTGGGCATCGACTACGTCAACACCGCGTCCGACCACCGGCTGCGGGTGCTCGTGCCCACCGGGGCCGCGGGGCTGGAGTCGTCGCGCAGCGCCGGTCAGTACGGGCTCACGGTGCGCGGGCGCGAGGCCGAGGGTGGCTGGGGCGAGTTCCCGCTGCCGACCTACCCCGCGTACCGGTTCGCCGCGGCGGGCTCGACGGCGGTGCTGGTGCAGAAGCTGTCGGAGTACGAGCTCGTCTCGACCGCGGGGGAGCAGGACGCCCTCGCGGTGACGCTGTCCCGCTCGGTGGGGATGATGAGCGTGAACCTGCACCCGCTGCGCGATGAGCCGGCCGGCTCCGAGATCCCGGTGCCCGGCGCGCAGTATCTGGGGGTGCCGGTGCACACCGAGCTGGCGATCCTGGTCGGTGCCGACGATGCGACGGCGGTGCGGGCGTCCGACCTGTTCCGGCACGAGCCGCTCGTGGTGCGGGGCACCGGAGAGACGGACGGGCCGCTGCCGGAGCCCGCGTTCCGTGCGGAGCTGTCGGGTGACGTGGTGCTCGAGTCGGCGCGACGCGTGGACGACGAGGCCGAGCTGCGCTTCGTGAACTACCTCGACGGCGAGCGCGACCTGGCGTTCGCGGCGGAGGGTGCGTGGGCGCGTACCGATCTGCGCGGTGAGGTGCAGGAGGACGCGCTGGACACCCGCGGTGCGCGAGTGGCGGGCGGCGGCGTGGTCAGCCTGCGGCGCGCGATCCGGTGACGGCCGCACGGATGGGAGCGCAATAGTGCTAATGTTAGGACAAATGCAGCGAGAGGAGGCGGGGCGATGAGCGAGCGACCACGGGCGACCGAGATCCTCAGCATCGGACGCCTCGGCGTCGACCTGTACCCGCTGCAGGACGGCGTGGGGCTCGGCGAGGTCACGAGCTTCGGCAAGTACCTCGGCGGCAGCGCCGCCAACGTCGCGGTCGCCGCCGCCCGGTACGGCCACGACACCGCGCTGTTCTCCCGTGTGGGCGACGACCCGTTCGGGCAGTACCTGCGCGACGAGCTGGAGCGCCTCGGGGTGTCGAGCCGGTTCGTCGCCACCGACCCCGACTACAAGACCCCGATCACGTTCTGCGAGATCTTCCCGCCCGACGACTTCCCGCTGTACTTCTACCGCGAGCCGTCGGCGCCCGACCTCCAGCTCCGGCCGGACGACGTCGACGCCGACACCGTGCGCGACACGGCCCTGGTGTGGTTCACCGCGACCGGCCTCAGCGAGGACCCCAGCCGCACGACCCACCTGGAGCTGCTGGAACAGCGCGGCCGCCGGGCGCACACCGTGTTCGACCTCGACTACCGCCCGATGTTCTGGGAGTCGGCCGAGGCCGCACGCCCGTGGGTCCAGCGGGCGCTGGGCTTCGCCACGGTCGCCGTCGGCAACCGCGAGGAGTGCGAGGTCGCGGTCGGCGAGACCGATCCCGAGCGCGCCGCCGACGCCCTGCTCGACCGCGGCGTGGAGCTCGCGATCGTGAAGCAGGGCCCCCGCGGCGTGCTCGCCAAGACCGCCACGGAGCGCGTCGAGATCCCGGCGCGACAGGTCGCCGTGGTCAACGGCCTCGGGGCGGGCGACGCGTTCGGCGGTGCGCTGTGCCACGGGCTGCTCGCCGGGTGGCCGCTGGAGAAGACCCTGACGTGGGCCAACGTGGCGGGCGGCATCGTCGCCGGCCGCCGCGAGTGCTCCACGGCGATGCCGACCGAGCGGGAGATCGCGGAGGTCGTGAACGGAGATGCGTGACATGACAGCACTGACGCAAGAGGACTTCGAGCGACTGCGCACCGTGCGGGCCGAGTCCCCCCGGGCGATCCGCGAGCTGCTGGCCGCGCGCCGCCGCCGCGACATCATCCGCGGCGACGGACGGCTGTTCATCATCGCGGCCGACCATCCCGCACGCGGAGCCCTCGCGGTGGGCGCGGAGCCCTACGCCATGGCCGACCGCTACGAGCTGCTCGACCGCCTCGCGATCGCGCTGCGCCACCCGGGCGTCGACGGGGTGCTCGGCACGCCCGACATCATCGACGACCTGGCCGTGCTCGGCCTGCTCGACGACAAGATCGTGGTCGGCTCGATGAACCGCGGCGGGCTGCGGGGTGCGAGCTTCGAGATGGACGACCGCTACACCGGGTACGACGTGCCGGCGATGGTGGACTCGGGCATCGACTTCGCCAAGGCGCTGCTGCGCGTGAACCTCGACGACGACGGCACGGCGCCGACCCTGGCCTCCACGGCCGACGCGGTGACCGCGGCGGCCCGCGCCGACCTGCCGATCATGCTCGAGCCGTTCCTGAGCCGCCGCGTCGACGGCCGTATCGTCAACGACCTCAGCCCCGACGCCGTCATGCTGTCGATCGCCATCGCGAGCGGTCTGGGCGCCAGCAGCGCGAGCACGTGGCTCAAGCTGCCCGTGGTCGACGACATGGAGCGCGTGCTCGCCGCGACCACCCTGCCCGTGCTGCTGCTCGGCGGCGACGCGGGTGCCGACCCCGACGACACGTTCTCCTCGTGGGAGGACGCCCTGTCGCTCCCCGGCGTGCGCGGCCTCACGGTCGGCCGCACGCTGCTGTACTCCGCCGACATCGACGTGGCCGCGGCCATCGACGTCGCGGCCTCCCTCGTCCACCCCGGCCTGTCGGCCTGATCCCGAAGGACCCGCATGAGCTCCGACACCCCCGTCATCGGCCACTGGATCGACGGTGCCCCGCACGCCTCGACCAGCGGGCGGACCGCCCCCGTGTTCAACCCCGCCACGGGCGCCGAGACCGCCAGGGTCGCGCTCGCCGACGAGGCCGAGATCGCCGCGGCCCTCGCGTCCGCGGAGCGCGGTTTCGCGGAGTGGAGCACGTGGTCGATCGCGAAGCGGCAGGGCGTGCTGTTCGCGTTCCGGGAGCTGCTGAACGCCCGCAAGGGCGAGCTCGCCGCGATCATCACCGCCGAGCACGGCAAGGTGCTCTCCGACGCGATGGGCGAGATCCTGCGCGGCCAGGAGGTCGTGGAGCTGGCGACCGGGTTCCCGCACCTGATCAAGGGCGCCTACTCGGAGAACGCCTCGACCGGGATCGACGTGTACTCGCTCAAGCAGCCCCTGGGTGTCGTGGGCATCATCTCGCCGTTCAACTTCCCGGCGATGGTGCCGATGTGGTTCTTCCCCGTGGCGATCGCGGCGGGCAACGCGGTGGTCCTCAAGCCGAGCGAGAAGGACCCGTCCGCCGCGCTGTGGCTGGCCGAGCTGTGGGCCGAGGCGGGGCTGCCCGCCGGGGTGTTCACGGTCCTGCAGGGCGACAAGCAGGCGGTCGACGGGCTGCTGCACAGCGACATCGTGCAGTCGATCTCGTTCGTGGGGTCGACGCCCATCGCGCAGTACATCTACGAGACGGCGTCGCGCACCGGCAAGCGCGTGCAGGCCCTCGGCGGTGCGAAGAACCACATGCTGGTGCTGCCGGACGCCGACCTCGACCTGGTCGCGGATCAGGCCGTGAACGCGGGCTTCGGTGCCGCGGGCGAGCGCTGCATGGCCGTGTCGGTCGTGCTGGCGGTGGAGCCCGTCGCGGACGAGCTCATCGCGAAGATCACCGAGCGGATCGCGACGCTGCGGGTGGGCGACGGCGCGGGCGACGGCACCGGCGAGCCCGACATGGGCCCGCTGATCAGCGCGGAGCACCGGGCGAAGGTCTCCGGCTACGTCGACATCGCGGAGGCCGACGGCGCCCGCATCGTGGTGGACGGCCGTGGCCTGACGGTGGACGGGCGCGAGGACGGCTTCTTCTTCGGCCCCACCCTGATCGACGACATCCCCACCGACTCCCGCGCCTACACGGAGGAGATCTTCGGCCCGGTGCTCTCGGTCGTGCGGGTCGAGACGTTCCAGGAGGGCGTCGACCTGATCAACTCCGGGCGCTTCGGCAACGGCACCGCGATCTTCACGAACGACGGGGGAGCGGCCCGCCGCTTCCAGCACGAGGTGCAGGTGGGCATGATCGGCATCAACGTGCCCATCCCGGTACCCGTCGCCTACCACTCGTTCGGCGGGTGGAAGGCGTCGCTGTTCGGCGACGCCAAGGCGTACGGTGTGCACGGGTTCGACTTCTTCACCCGCGAGAAGGCCGTCACCAGCCGCTGGCTCGACCCCGCCACCCACGGCGGCATCGACCTCGGCTTCCCGCAGAACCGCTGACGACACCGACCATCCGATCGACACCGACAGGAGGCGCCATGACCGCGAACGATCTGTGGTTCCACCCGCGCGGTGCCCTCGGCCGCGACGGCTGGGAGAGCGTGGTCGACGAGGCGCTGCCGGGGTGGGCGCACACGGGCCTGCGCGTGGGCGTGCTCGCGGACGGGGAGAGCCTCGCGCTCGCCGAGACCGAGGTCGAGCGCATCGTCGTCCCGCTCTCCGGCTCCTTCACGGTGACGCACACGGAGGGCGGTGCGACGACGGAGACGACCCTCGCCGGACGGACCTCCGTGTTCCACGGTCCCACCGACGTGCTGTACCTCTCGTGCGCCGCGACCGCCGTGATCCGCGGGACCGGACGGGTCGCGGTGGCCTCCGCCCCGACGACGGTCGTGCATCCCACCCGGCACCTCCGCGCCGATGAGACCCCGGTCGAGCTGCGCGGGGCGGGGCGGTCGAGCCGGCAGGTGCACAACTTCGGCACCCCGGCGACCCTCGACGCGGAGCGCCTGATCGTGTGCGAGGTGCTCACTCCCGCGGAGAACTGGTCGTCGTACCCGCCGCACAAGCACGACGCCCACGTGCCGGGGCGGGAGTCGCGCCTGGAGGAGATCTACTACTTCGAGGCCGCGCCCACGCGTGACGGCGGGCAGGCGGCGTCGTCCGACGCGGCGTTCGGGATGTTCGCCACCTACTCCTCGGACGCGGGCGACATCAACGTGTCGGCGATGGTGCGCACGGGCGATGTCGCGCTCGTGCCCTACGGCTATCACGGGCCAGCGGTCGCCGCCCCCGGCTACGACCTCTACTACCTGAACGTGATGGCAGGCCCCGACCCAGAGCGCTCGTGGCTCATCACCGACGACCCCGCGCACGCGTGGGTGCGCGACAGCTGGAGCGGGCAGGACATCGACCCGCGGCTTCCCTATCGAGCAGAAGGAGCGCAGTGATGCGGACGAGGCGGATGACGGTCGGCCAGGCGCTGGTGGAGTTCCTGGCGCAGCAGTGGACGGTCGACGGCGAGCACCGCGAGCGCACGATCCCCGGCATGTTCGGCATCTTCGGACACGGCAACGTCGCCGGTCTCGGGCAGGCGCTGCAGCAGTACCACCTCGAGCAGCCGGAGCTGATGCCGTACCACCAGGCGCGCAACGAGCAGGCGATGGTGCACCAGGCCGTCGGGTTCGCACGGATGCACCGCCGCCGCGCGACGTTCGCCAGCACGGCCTCGGTGGGCCCCGGCGCCACGAACATGCTCACCGGTGCGGCCCTGGCGACCACCAACCGCCTGCCCGCGCTGCTGCTTCCCAGCGACACCTTCGCCACGCGCGTCGCCGACCCGGTGCTGCAGCAGCTGGAGCGACCGCACGACATCGGGCTCACGGTCAACGACGCCTTCCGCCCGGTGTCGGTGTTCTTCGACCGGGTGCAGCGGCCGGAGCAGCTGTTCTCCGTGGCGCTCGCCGCGCTGCGGGTGCTCACGGATCCGGCCGAGACCGGGGCCGTGACGATCGCGCTGCCGGAAGACGTGCAGGCCGAGGCGCTGGACGTGCCGGTCGAGTTCCTGCAGGAGCGGGAGTGGCACGTGCGCCGGCCGCTGCCCGAGCGCGGACCCCTGGCCAGGGCGGTCGCCGCGATCCGCGGGGCGCGGCGGCCGTTCCTCATCGCGGGCGGCGGTGTGCTGTACTCCGAGGCGGAGGGCGCGCTGCGCGACTTCGTCGAGGCGACCGGCATCCCCGTCGGCACGACCCAGGCGGGCGGCGGCGCGCTGCCGTGGGATCACCCGCAGTATCTGGGCGGGGTCGGCGCCACCGGCTCCACGGCCGCGAACCGGCTCGCGGCCCAGGCCGACGTGATCATCGGCGTCGGAACGCGGTACAGCGACTTCACGACGGCGTCGAGGTCGGCCTTCCAGCACCCCGACGCGGTGTTCGTGAACGTGAACGTCGCCCCGTTCGACGCCTACAAGCATGGCACGCAGCTGCCGGTGATCGCCGACGCCCGGGAGGCGCTGGAGGCGCTGACCGCCGAGCTGCGCGGCACCCGCGTGCGCACGGAGCTCGCCGACGAGGCCGCCGCGCAGAAGCGGGAGTGGGACGCGACGGTCGACGCCGCCCTCGCCCCGACCGGCCGCGAGCTGCCGGGGCAGCCGGAGATCATCGGGGCGGTGCGGGCCGAGGTCGCGGACCGGGATGTGATCGTGCAGGCCGCGGGTTCGCTGCCCGGCGACCTGCACAAGCTGTGGCGCGTCAGCGACCCGCTCGGCTACCACGTGGAGTACGCCTTCTCCACGATGGGCTACGAGATCGCGGGCGGGCTGGGCGTCAAGCGCGGCCTGGAGGCGGCGGGCGACGACCGCGACGTGGTGGTGATGGTCGGCGACGGCTCCTACCTCATGCTCAGCTCCGAGCTCGCGACGGCGGTGGCGGAGGGCATCAAGCTCATCGTGGTGCTCATCCAGAACCAGGGCTTCGCGTCGATCGGGCACCTGTCCGAAACGGTCGGGTCGGAGCGCTTCGGCACGAAATACCGCCGGTACGACGCGCAGGCCCGCAGCTTCCAGCACGGCGAGGTGCTGCCGGTCGACCTCGCCATGAACGCGCGCAGCTACGGCGTCGACGTGATCGAGGTCGCCCCCGGTCCCTCCGCGATCGAGGACCTGCGGGCGGCGGTGCGCGCGGCGAAGGCGGCGGAGCGCACGACCGTGATCCACGTGGAGAGCGACCCCACGGTCTATGCGCCGGACGGCGAGGGCTGGTGGGACGTGCCGGTCGCCGAGGTCGCGTCGACCGACAGCGCCCGGCGGGCCCGCGCGGAGTACGAGCAGCAGCGCACGGCGCAGCGCCCGCTGCTCGGCTGATCCGGCCCAGCCGCCTCCCACCCGGCCCCCGGTATCCTGGAAGGATGACTGAGAACCCCCGCACGCGCGAGACGCGCCCCCAGGCAGCGCCCGCGTCGTCCCGCTCGGGGGCGATCCGTGAGACCCGCGCCCCCCAGGTGCGCCCGGCGACCGAGGGCTGGACGCAGAAGAAAGACGCCGAGGGCCGTCCGCTGCTGCAGTTCGCGAGCCCCAAGCGCGGCAAGCCGCCGGTGCACCTGGCCGACCTCACCCCGGCCGAGCGCATCTCGAAGGTGAAGGAGCTCGGGCTGCCCGGCTTCCGCGCCAAGCAGCTCGCCACCCACTACTTCCGCCACTACACGTCCGACCCGGCCGAGATGACCGACCTCCCCGCCGGGATCCGCGACGAGCTGGTCGCGGGCATGCTCCCGCCGCTGATGACCGAGGTGCGCCGGCTGGAGACCGACCGTGGTGACACGATCAAGTTCCTGTGGCGCCTGCACGACGGCGCTCTCGTCGAGTCGGTGCTCATGCGCTACCCCGGCCGCATCACCCTGTGCGTGTCGAGCCAGGCCGGCTGCGGCATGAACTGCCCGTTCTGCGCGACCGGCCAGGCCGGGCTGACCCGCAACATGTCGACCGCCGAGATCATCGAGCAGATCGTGCGGGCCAACCGGGCGATCGCGAACGGCGAGCTGGGCGGCAAGAAGCGCGACGACCACTCGATGGAGCGCGTGTCGAACATCGTCTTCATGGGCATGGGCGAGCCTCTCGCGAACTACAAGCGCGTGATGGATGCGGTGCGCATCATGGTCGCGCCGCAGCCCGACGGCCTGGGAATGAGCGCCCGCGGCATCACGGTCTCCACGGTCGGCCTCGTGCCCGCGATCAGGAAGCTCGCCGACGAGAACATCCCGGTCACCTTCGCGCTGTCGCTCCACGCGCCCGACGACCATCTGCGCGATGAGCTCATCCCGGTGAACTCGCGGTGGAAGGTCGACGAGGCCCTCGACGCCGCCTACGACTACTACGCCAAGACCGGCCGCCGCGTGTCGATCGAGTACGCGCTCATCAAGGACATGAACGACCACGCCTGGCGTGCCGACCTGCTGGCCGAGAAGCTCAACCAGCGCGGTCGCGGCTGGGTGCACGTCAACCCGATCCCACTGAACCCGACGCCCGGGTCGATCTGGACCTCGTCCGAGCGCGACGTGACCGACGAGTTCGTGCGCCGCCTCAACGACGCCGGCATCCCGACCACCCTCCGCGACACCCGCGGCAAGGAGATCGACGGGGCGTGCGGTCAGCTCGTCGCCACCACCGAGGACGAGGCCGCCGCCGCCGCGATGGCCTGATCAGGGCTTTCCTGAGAGCGACTCCAAGGCGGGCTTCGTACCCTGTCCGGATGCCCTATTCCGCCCATCGCCCGGGTCGCTTCGACTCGCAGGGTCGGATCATCCTCGACGGCGACCCGAACGCCGAGACGGATGACCTCGACTTCCTGCGCGAGTTCGAGCCGACGGGACCCGACCCCGACCCCTTCGTCGACGCTCCGGAGCGTGCCGAGTCCGTGCGGACGACGGAGGACGCCGACGCCGATGCCGCAACCGAGGAGCAGCCGGCCCGCGCGCGTCGCGCCCGCCCGCCCCGTCGTCGCCGCACGGCCGCCGAGCGACTCCGCGCCCTCGCGATCCTCGGCGGCGCGGAGGGCGAGATCCTCGACCGCGTGCCCGGCGAGACGCCCCGCTTCGTGCAGATGTTCTTCGTGCTCGCCGGCACCGCACTGGTGTCCGCGATCTCGATGCTGTTCGCGCTGACCACGGGTGTGCAGGCCGCGATCTGGCTCGCGGTGCCGCTCGCGGTGGTGTGGGCGCTCATCATCTTCAACCTCGACCGGTTCCTCACCTCGACCATGACGTCGACCAGGAACGTGTGGAAGCTCATCGGGCTGGCGATCCCGCGGGTGATCATGGCGGCCATCATCGGCTTCGTCGTGGCGGAGCCGCTCGTGCTGCAGATCTTCCACAACGACATCTCTCGCGAGGTCGCCGCGACCAACATCGTCCAGGCGCAGTCCGATCAGGAGGCGCTCGAATCGGGCCCGGAGCGCAAGGCCCTCGATGCCGCCTCCGAGCGGGTCTCGGAGCTGGAGAACCAGGCGGCGACCGGGATCGTCGCGGGCACCGACTCGTCGTCCGCCAGCGAGTCGGCCGCGCAGGCCACGGTCGACGACCTCACCGCGAAGATGACCGCGCAGCAGGCCGTGATCGACCAGGCGCGCGTGCTCTACCAGTGCGAGCTGACGGGCGAGGGCGCTGGCACCGTCCCCGGGTGCACCGGGGTGAACGGCGAGGGCGCGAGCTCGCAGGCCGCGCAGGCCCAGCTCGCCGAGGCGCAGCAGACCTACGACGCGCTGGCCGCCCAGCTGCGCACGGCCAACGACGAGCTCGCGGCCGCCGGCACCGCCGCCAAGGAGAACACCTCGACCTCCGAGACGCAGAACCGCCAGCAGGCGAAGGACGAGCTTCCGGCCGCGCGCGAGACGTATGACCAGGCGCTCGCCGCGTACAACGCCCGCGCGGATGCCGTCGCGCAGGGCAACGCGGGTGCGGTGGGGCTGCTCAGCCAGATCAGCGGACTCAACCGGCTCAGCGAGAAGGAGCCGGCCATCCTGTGGGCGCACATCCTGATCGCCGCGCTGTTCTTCATGATCGAGCTGTTGCCGGTGCTGGTGAAGGTGCTCACGAGCTACGGCGACCCGAGCCTGTACGAGAAGGCCGTCGCGATCCGCAAGCAGGTGGCGCTCGACCGGGTGACGGCCGAGGGCTTCCGCGACCGCGCCGACATCGTCACGACCCCGGGCGCTCAGGCCACCTGACGCTCGCGCCCGCTCGCGCGACCCGCGCTGGCTGAGGGATCCGCGTCCCGCACGGGGGTCCGTGCGCCGGCGGCGGAGCCCGGTGCCGTGAACGGCCCCGCGGTGCCCGTGTCCGC
>NZ_SSDQ01000145.1:0-62650 GCF_004794315.1 Microbacterium sp. PF5
GCGAGCTCGGCGGCGACCTCGGGCTCGGCGGCCGCGAAGGCCTCCCACAGCGCGACGACCTCCGCGCTCGGGGGCGTGTCGTCGGCCGAGAGCGTGAGCGTGCGGCCGATGCGGTCCAGCGCGCGCTCGAGTCCGCGCAGCACGTGGTCGGAGGCGATCTGCGAGGCCTCGCGCGTGACGGCCGCGGTGACGAACGGGTTCCCGTCGCGGTCGCCGCCCACCCACGAGCCGATGCGCACGAAGGAGGGCACCACGGGCGCGCTGGCTCCGGACTCCTCGCCGCGCAGTGCGTCGTCGATGCGGCGGTACACGTGCGGCACCGTCGTGAAGAGCGTCTCGTCGAACACGCCCATGACGGTGCGGACCTCGTCGGTCGGGGAGGGCTTCTGCGCGCGCAGCGGGGCGGTGCGCCACAGCGTGTCGATCTCCTCCAGCATGCGACGGCGGGCGCGGTGCTCCTCGGCGCCGCCCGCGCTCGCGGCGTCGTGCTGCGTGAGCAGTTCCGACAGCCGGCGGATGCTCGACGACACCGCACGGCGGCGGGCCTCGGTCGGGTGCGCCGTGAACACCGGGTGGAAGCGCAGACCGGCGAGACGGCGGCGCGCCTCGTCCTCGCCGACCTCGTCGCGCAGGCGCGCGTAGGCCGTGGCGACCGTGTCGCTCGCGTCCTCCCGCCCCGGCTGGCCGGCCCGCTCGCGCAGCACGCGCACGCGCTGGTGCTCCTCGGCGAGATTCACCAGGTGGAAATAGCAGGTGAACGCCCGCGCGACCTCGTCGGCGCGGGCGATCGTGAATGACTCGGCGATCGCCGCGGCCCGCTCGAACGCGTCGGAGGTCTCGTCCTCGTAGGCCTGGATGGTCGCGAGGCGCAGACGCTCGACGTCGTCGAACAGGTCGTCGCCGCCGGCCTCGCGGAGCACCTGGCCGAGCAGCTGGCCCAGCATCCGCACGTCGGAGCGCATGGCATCGGGAATGCCGCGACCGGCTTCGAAACGACCGATCACGCGGATGGCCTCGGTGGGCGTCGGCTCGGAGAAAGCGGGGGAATCGGGGGTCACCCTCCGAGAGTATCCCGGGGTGAGAACGCCTCCTGCACGCATGACGGCCGGAGGACACCGCCGCCTACGATGGAGACGATGCGCATCACAGCGAACCCCCTCCGCGGTCAGCAGTTCCCCGCCGTCCTCCTGCTCGTCGCGGCCGGACTGGGGCTCCTCCTCGCGAACCTGCCCACCCACGACGCGATCGCGGGGCTGCTGGACGCGCACCTCGCGGTGCCGGGCACGGCGCTCGACCTGTCGATCGCGCACTGGGTCTCGGACGGTCTGCTGGCGGTGTTCTTCCTGGTGGTCGCGATCGAGCTGCGCCACGAGCTGACCCACGGCGAGCTCGACTCCCCGCGCAAGGCCGTGCAGCCGGCGATCGCCGCGACCGGCGGGGTGCTGGTCCCCATCCTGGTGTACCTGCTGATCGCGGGCGGCCCGGAGACGGCGTCCGGCTGGCCGATCCCCACCGCGACCGACATCGCCTTCGCGCTCGGTGTGCTGGCGATGTTCGGCCGCGGCCTGCCGTCGCGCGTGCGGGTGTTCCTGCTGGCGCTCGCGATCCTCGACGACATCATCGGCATCGTGTTCATCGCGGTGCTGTTCGCGCACGACGTGCAGTGGCTGCTGTTCGTGCTGGCCCTGGTCGGTGTGGCCGTGTTCTGGGTGCTCAGCCGGCTCCTGCACGCGAAGGGGCATCCGCTGATCGCGGTCGCGATGACCGTGGTCGGTGTGGTGACGTGGGCGCTCGTGGCGTCGTCCGGCGTGCACGCCACGATCGCGGGGGTCATGCTGGGGCTGGTGATGGCGCCGGTGCCCGCCGGCCGTACGCGGCACGCGCTCGAGCCCACGGTCAACGGGGTGATCCTGCCGGTGTTCGCATTCGTCGCGGCGTTCGTGGTGATCCCCGCGGTGGCGCCGACGGAGCTGTCGCCCGCGTTCTGGGCCATCGTGGTGGCCCTCCCGGTCGGCAAGATCGTCGGCATCACGGTGTTCGGCTGGTTCGCGATGCGCATCCGCCCGCGGGGAGCCGATCCGGCGCTGCCCTTCGCCGACATCGTCGCGGCGGGAGCGCTCGGCGGCATCGGCTTCACGGTGTCGCTGCTGCTCGCGAACCTCGCGTTCGCCGCCGACGCGGGCCTGCGCGACCAGGCGATCCTCGGGGTGCTGGTCGGCTCGCTCCTGGCACTGCTGCTCTCGGCGGTGATCGTGTCGCTGCGGGCCCGCTGGTACCGTCGCCTCGCCGGTGCCTCCTCCGCAGAGCGGGGCGGGCCTGACCGAGGAGCGGAGGACGCATGAGCGGGTCTGCCGACGAGTCGCGGCCTGACGTGGATGCGCTGCGGGCCGCGGCCGACACCATGCGGGCCGTGCGCGAGCGCTGCGTGTGGTCGCAGCGCATCACCCACCGCGACCTGGTGCCGTACCTGATCGAGGAGTCGCACGAGGTGATCGACGCCGTGGAGTCCGGCACCCGCGACGATCTGCGTGAGGAGCTGGGCGACCTGCTGTGGCAGGTGCTGTTCCACGCCGCGATCGCCGCGCAGGACCCCGACGATCCGTTCGACATCGACGACGTGGCCGCCACGCTCACCGAGAAGATGGTGCGCCGTCATCCGCACGTGTTCGGCGACGAGGTCGCCACCACGCCGGAGGAGGTGCTGATCCACTGGAACGCGGCGAAGGCCGCGGAGAAGCGCACGCGGCGCAGCGTGCTCGACGGCGTGCCACGGGGGATGCCGGCGCTCGCCCTGGCGCAGAAGCTGGTCGGCCGGGCCGCGGGGGCCGGTGTCACGGTGCCGCAGAGCCCCGTCGCGGCCACTCCGGCGTCCGAGGCGGAGCTCGGCGACGCGCTCCTGGCGCTGGTCGCGACCGCGCGCGCCGAGGGGTGGGATGCCGAGCGGGCGCTGCGCGAGCGGCTGCGGCTGCTGGAGGACGAGGTGCGCGGGGCGGAGGCCGGCTGACCCGACGCGCGGGTGCCGCCGACGACCTGGGAAGATGGACGGGTGGCTACTGTGAACCCGCCGCGCGGCATGCGCGACTTCCTCCCCGCCGACAAGGCCCGCCGTGAGCGCGTGCTCTCCGTGATCCGCGAGCGCTACCGCGCGCACGGGTTCGACGAGATCGAGACGCCCGTGGTGGAGGAGTACGAGCGGCTGCACGCGGGCATCGGCGGCGACAACGAGAAGCTGTCGTTCGCGATCCTGCGCCGCGGTCTCGACGCCGACGCGATCCGCGCCGCGGCCGACGACCCCGCCGCGCTGTCCGACCTGGGGCTCCGCTACGACCTGACGGTGCCGCTGGCGCGCTTCTACGCCAGCAACCGCGGTCAGCTCCCCGGTGTGTTCCGCTCCGTGCAGATCGCGCCGGTGTGGCGGGCCGAGCGGCCGCAGAAGGGCCGCTACCGCCAGTTCGTGCAGTGCGACATCGACATCATCGGGGATGCGTCGGGGCGGGCCGAGGCCGAGCTGCTCGTCGCATCGCTCGACGCCGTCGACGCGCTGGGGCTCGAGGGTGCCACCGTGCGCATCAACGACCGCCGCCTGCTCGACTGGATGCTGGGCCACCTGGGCTTCACGACCGAGGAGCGCCCGCAGGTGCTGATCACGATCGACAAGCTCGACAAGATCGGGCCGGAGGGGGTCGCGGCCGAGCTGCGCGAGCGCGGGGTCACCGCGACCGCCGTCGCCGCGTTCGAGGAGTTCCTCCGCCGCCCGCAGACGCTGGAGTACCACCCGTACGGGGAGCGGCAGATCCGCAAGGCGCTGCCCGAGGGCGTCCCTGACGAGCTCATCGCGCACCTCACCGGCATCGGCGAGGCCGTGGCGGCCGCACGCCCCGTGGTCGCGGAGCACGTCGAGATCCCGCTCGTGTTCGACCCGTTCCTCGTGCGCGGCATGGGGTACTACACGGGCACGATCTTCGAGCTCGCGCACCCCTCCGTCGGGTACTCGCTCGGCGGCGGCGGGCGCTACGACGGCATGATCGGCCGGTTCCTGAAGCAGGACGTTCCCGCGGTGGGATTCTCGCTCGGGTTCGAGCGGCTGGTCGACCTGGTCTCCGCCGACCCCGACACCGAGGCGCAGGCGATCGTCCTGGTCCACGATGCCGACGTGCCGGTGGGCGAGCTGGTCGCCCGCAAGGCCGAGCTCGTGGCGAGGGGGGCGCGCGTGCGGCTCGAGCAGCGCACCAAGAACCTCAAGGCGCTGCTGGAGCGTGCGGCCGCCGACGGCTACACCCACTTCGCGAGCGTGCGGGCAGGCTCCGACGAGCTCGAGGTCAAGACGCTCGGCTGATCCGGGGCTCGGTGGTGTTCACCGGGCGTTCACGGCGGTCGACTCGAATCGGGTCGTGCGTCGCCTCCGTCCCGTGTTCGCCGCCGTGTCCGCCGTCGCCCTGCTGACCGCGGTGCTGCGCCTCGTGCTGGTCCGTCAGGCCGCGCTCGCGCGACGGCGCATCGGCAAGCCGCTCGGGGAGGTGTCGCTCGATGCCGACCGGCTCTGGCGGCCGGGGCTCGACGGCGCCCCGCTCGACCTGCTGCTGGTGGGAGACTCGCTCGCGGCGGGGCTGGGGGCGCAGCGCCCCAAGCAGACCCTGGGCGGACGACTCGCCAAGGCGCTCGCGCGTGGTCTGGGGCGTCCGGTGCGCCTGCGTACGGTGGCGAGGGTCGGCGCGGAGTCGCGCGACCTCGCGACGCAGCTGGACGCGTTGCCGCCCGGGTACCGTCCGCACGTCGCGGTGGTCGTGGTGGGCGGGAACGACGTGACGCATCGCCTGCCGGTCGCCGAGTCCGCGCGGCACCTGGAAGACGCGGTGCGGCGGCTGCGCGACCTCGGCGCCGGGGTCGTGGTGGGCACCTGCCCGGATCTGGGGGCGCTCCGCGCGGTGCCGCAGCCGCTGCGCCGCATCGCCTCGAGCCTGTCGCGTCGGCTCGCCGCCGTGCAGGCGGAGGCGGCCCGCCGCGCGGGGGCCGAGCCGGTCGATCTGCGCCGCGCCGTGGGGCCGCTGTTCTTCGACGAGCCGGAGGCGATGTTCAGCCTCGACCGGTTCCACCCGAGCCCGCTCGGCTACCGGCGCACCGCGGAGGCGCTGCTCCCCGCCGTGCAGCGGGCGACCGTCGTCGCGCTCAGCTCGCGTCGGCCTGCCCCGCGCTGAACGACGCCGCCCATTCGGCGACGCGGCGCGCGCTCTCCTCGTCCGAGAGGTCTTCGACCCTGGTCATGATCGACCATCGCACGCCGAACGGGTCGCGGATGCTGGCGAAGCGGTCGCCCGACACGAAGTGCATCGCGGGCTCGCGCACGGTGGCACCGGCGGCCACGGCGCGCTCGACCACGGCGTCGACGTCGGGCACGTAGAGGCCGAGGGAATAGCAGGCGTCGTCGCCGGCGGGCGGCGGCACGAGGTGGTAGTCGGGACTGGGCTCGCCCAGCTGCAGTCGACCGGTGCCGAAGTCGAGGTCGGCGTGGGCCACGACGTCGCCGAACTCGGTCACGTCGATCACGCGGGCTCCGAACACGTCGCGGTAGAACGCGAGCGCACCGGCGGCGTCGGGGATCGCGAGGAACGGGGTGAGCGAGGTCACGCCGTGCGGGCGGCCGTCGGTCGTGTGCGCACCGGTCACGCCGGTGACGGGCAGGTCTGCGGGTGTCTGATCGGTCATGTCGCCACGGTAGATCGTGCGGCGCGCCGGGCGCTTGAAGATGCGCGACACGGGCGCCACGGCGTCGCGTCGGCGGTGCCCCCTACGCTGAGCGCATGGTGAATCCGACCAGGGGTGTGCTGTATCCCGCGCGATTGCCGCAGTTCCACCGCCTGCCCGCTCCGCCCGAGGTCCGGCACCTCGTGGCGTGGTTCTGGATCCCGGAGTGGGACATCGAGCCCGGACGCTCCTCTCGGCAGGAGGTGGTGTCGTATCCGGCGCTCAACCTCGTGGTCGAGCCCGACGCCGTGACGCTGTCCGGCGCGACCACCCGCCTGTTACACCGCGACCTGAGCGGGCGCGGCTGGGCCGTGGGCGCCCTCCTGCGTCCGGCCGCGGTGCCCGCGCTCGAGCCCGATCCGGCAGCCCTCGTCGACACCGCCCGCGCGGTCGCGGCACCGGAGCTGCACGACGGGGTGTCGGCGGCGATGCGCGCGGGGGAGGGGCGCCGGGAGCGCGCGGTCGCGGCGTTCTCCCGCTGGCTCGTGGCGAACGCGCCGGCGGACGACGACGATGCCCGAGGTGCGAACGCCGTGTTCGACGCCCTGTTCGGCGACGGGGCGGCGCTGACCCCCGAGGAGGCCGCGACGCGCCTGGCGGTGTCGGTGCGCACCCTGCAGCGCCTCACCCGACGGCACGTGGGGCTGTCGCCCGCGGCCATGATCCGTCGCCGACGGTTGCAGGAGGCCGCGCAGCGCGTGCGCGATGAGCCCGCGGTCGACCTGGCGTCGCTCGCGGCCGAGCTCGGGTACGCCGACCACGCGCATCTGACCCGGGACTTCCGGGCCGTGCTGGGCATCGCTCCGCGGGGCTACCGTTCCGCGCTGCGGGAGTGATCGGCGCGCCGTTCGAGCCGCAGCCGCACGAGTCGATAGGCCACCCCGGCGACGACCACGGCCGTTCCGATGAGGGACGCCGCCACGGGCAGCGTGTTCACGAGCACCAGGCAGCCGAGCGCGCCGACCACCTGGAGCGCGCGCGGCGACCGTCGGGCGGCACCGCGCTGACGGAAGGCCGCGGCATTGGCGATCAGGTAGTAGAGCAGCACCCCGAACGAGGAGAAGCCGATCGCGGTGCGCAGGTCGGCCGTCAGCACCAGCGCGATCACGACCGCCGCGAGCACGAGTTCCGCGCGCTGGGGCACCTGATGCCGGGCGTCGATGCGGGACAGGAACCGCGGCAGGTCGCCCTCCCTGGCCATCGCGAGCACGGTGCGTCCGATGCCGGTGAGCAGCGCCAGGAGTGCCCCGAGGGACGCGGCCGCCGCGGCGATCCGCACCAGGGGCGTCGCCCACGACCAGCCGGCGGCGACGAGCACGTCTGCCAGCGGCGCGGTCGCGCCCTGCACCTCGGCGCCGAGCACCAGCACCACGGTGAGGCCGACCAGCGCATAGACGACCACGGCGCCGCCGAGGGCCAGGGCGATCGCGCGGGGGATCGTGCGCGCGGGGTCGGTGACCTCCTCGCCCATCGTCGCGATCCGGGCGTAGCCGGCGAATGCGAAGAACAGCAGCCCGGCTCCCTGGAGCACGCCGTACGCGGTCGCGTCGGGCAGCGGGGCGGGGGTCGAGGTGGGAGCGGCGCCGAGCCCGAGGATCACCACGACCGCGAGCCCGAGCAGGGAGCAGGCGACGAGGATCCGGGTCAGCAGCGCGGTGCGGGTGACGCCGAAGCAGTTGACGACCGCGAGCGCCGCGACGGCGAGCACCGCGACCGGCGTCTGCCAGGCGGGCGGGACGGCGTAGGCAGCGAACGTCATCGCCATGGCCGCGCAGCTCGCGATCTTGCCGATCACGAAGCTCCAGCCGGCGACGAAGCCCCACCACGGGCCGATCTCGGCGCGCGCGTAGGCGTACGTGCCGCCCGCGACCGGGTGGACGGCGGCGAGCTGTGCCGACGCGGTGGCGTTGCAGTAGGCCACGAGGGCGGCGATCGCGAGGGCGATCAGGATGCCGCTGCCCGCCACGCCGATGGCCGGGGCCCACACGGCGAACACGCCGGCGCCGATCATCGAGCCGAGGCCGATCGCGACGGCGTCGGCGAGGGTCAGGCGTCGGGCGAGGGGCACGCGGCCATCGTCCCACGTGCCGGTGAACGGCCGGTGTCGCGTCAGCGGCGGGCGGCGGTGACGCGCTTCTTCTCGCGGATGTACACCTGGCGCCGCACGCTCGCCACGGTGTCGCCGTCGCGGTCGGTGATCACGGTCTCGAACCACTCGAGCACCTTGCCGCCGCCGTGGGCGCGCTGCCGCAGCTCCTCCGCCTTCTCCCGCGGCACCGAGAACTCGGCCGTGAGCACGCCGCGTCCCGGCTTGAGGAACTCGATCTCGCCGCGGGTGTCCCACACCACGTAGTCGCGCCCGAGCTGGTGCATCACGAGCATGAAGAAGTACGGGTCTGTCATGGCCGACATGGAGCCGCCGAACGCCGTCTTGACGTAGTTGCGGGTGAAGACGTTGACGTGCAGCTCGACGGTCGCGTGGGTCCAGTCCTCGCTGAACCGGCGCACGCGGATGCCGCTGAACAGGTTCGGGATCCACAGGCTCATGCCGACCGCGAGGCGGCGGGGGGTGATGCGCATGAGGTCAGTGTGGAGGATGCGGCAGCGACCGGCGAAGACGTCTGGAGGGTTGGCACAGTTGTTCTAGTTGACATAGAATAAATAGCGATAGGAGGTCGCCATGCTGATCCGCGTCGACGTCGACAGTCCGCACGCGCTGTACGACCAGGTCGCCGCGTCCATCCGGGCCGACATCCTGGCGGGCGCGCTCACCCCGGGCGACCGGCTGCCCGCGGCGCGCGACGTCGCGAGCGCGCTCGACATCAACCAGCACACGGTGCTGCACGCCTACCAGCGGCTGCGCGACGAGGGTCTCGTCGACCTCCGGCGCGGCAGGGGCGCGGTGATCGCGGCCTCTGCGGCCCCGCTGGTCGAGCTCGCGCACGAGATCGACGGACTCGTCCGTCGTGCCGCCGCGGTGGGGGTCTCCGCCGAGACGCTCGCCGGCATCGTCCGCACCCACCGCGCTCCCGTCGACGACCGGAGCGCCCGCGCCGCACAGCGGACCACACCGCGCACCACAGAGGAGGATTCGCCATGACGACCCACGACCTCACCCGCACGCCGCCCGCGCTGCTGCGGCGGGCGCGCCTCCTCTTCGTCCTGGTCGCGGTCGCCGTGCCCGTGGTCATCACGGCCATCGCCGCCGCGGTGCTGCTGTCCTGGCTGCCCTCGCTCCCCGGCACCGTCGCGGTGCACTGGGGTCTCGACGGCGCCGACCGCTTCGGTGCCCCGATCGTCTACCTCTGGCTGCTCCTCGGCGTCGGGCTCGGCCTCCCGCTCCTGATGGCCGCGACCACGCTCGCCGCGGTGGCTGCGCACTGGGGCGGAGCCGCCCGGCTGATGGGTGCGCTCGCGGCCGGCATGTCCGGGTTCGCCGCGGTGCTGAGCCTCGGGTCGCTGTGGATCCAGCGCGACCTCGCGTCGACCGCCGAGGTCCCGGGCATCGGCGTCGTGACGGCGCTCGCGTTCGCCGCTCTCCTCGTCACCGGAGGTGTCGCCTGGCTCATTCAGCCCAGGGTGAGGCCCGAGCCCGGGCGCACGCTCGAGCCGCGGCACGTCGTGCGGGTGGCCGACGGGGAACGGGTGGTCTGGGTGGGCACCACGACCATGCCCCGCGGGGCCCTGGCCTTCCTTCTGGTCGTCCTCCTCGGGCTGATCGCGCTGGCGGTGTGGATGCTCGCGGGCGGCATCACCGGGGCGTGGATCGCGGTCCTGGTGACCGTGGTGGTGGCGTTCGCCGTGGCCGCGACGGCGTCGTTCCGGGTCCGTGTGACACCCGAGGGCCTCACGGCGCAGGCTCCGCTCGGCTGGCCGCGTCAGCGCATCCCGGTCGACCGCATCGTGTCCGCGCGAGCCGTGACCGTCTCGCCGTTCGGGGAGTTCGGCGGATGGGGGTGGCGCTTCTCGCCGGACGGCCGCAGCGGCATCGTGATGCGACAGGGCTCCGCGATCGAGGTGGCGCGCCGCGACCACGGACCGTTCATCGTGACGATCGACGGGGCCGAGGAGGCCGCGGCACTGCTGCAGGCCTACGTCGATCGGGCCGCCGGGCGGACGGACCACGGGGGAGGGCCCGACGGGGCGACCGAGAGGAGCGGACGATGACCGTCGACGACACGACACGCGACGCGGAGGGAGCCGTGACGCGCGTGCCGTGGGCCGCGGTGCTCGTGTTCATCGCGACAGCCTGCGGCCTCGCCTGGCTGGTCGCCCTGCCGCTCTGGCTGGGTGCGGGGCTCGCTGAGCCGATCTCGACGCTCCTGCTGCCGGCCATGATGCTGACGCCCGCCCTCGCGACGGTGCTCGTGGTGTTCGTGATGCGGGTGCCCAGGCCGGGTGCGCGCCTGCGCTTCCTGGGGCTCTGGCCGCTGCGCCCGGCGAAGCGCGTCGTGTGGCTCCTGGTCGCGGCGTGGCTGATCCCCCCGCTGCTGGTGGGGCTCGGCATCCTGGTCTCCGCCGCCCTCGGCTGGGTGCGGCTCGACCCGACGTCCGGGGCGTTCGCGGCCGAGCTGGCACGGGCGCTCCCCGCCGGCACGCCGATGCCGCCGGTCGAGGTCGTGGTGTTCGCGCAGCTCGCGATGATCCCGCTCGGCGCGCTGGTCAACGCGGGGTTCGCGTTCGGTGAGGAACTGGGGTGGCGCGGGTGGCTGCTGCCCGCCCTGCGTCCGCTGGGCACCTGGCCGGCGCTGCTGCTCAGCGGCGTCATCTGGGGTCTCTGGCACAGTCCGGTGATCCTGCTCGGCTACAACTTCGGTCGCACCGACGTCACCGGCGTGCTGTTCATGGTCGGCGGGTGCGTCGCGTGGGGTGTGCTGTTCGGCTGGCTGCGCCTGCGCTCCGGGTCGGTGTGGCCGGCGGTCGTCGCGCACGGTTCGCTGAACGCCGCAGCCGGGATGGTGGTGCTGTTCGCCGCGACACAGCCCGACCTCGCGCTGGCGGGACCGCTGGGTGTCGCGGCCTGGCTGGTCGCGGCGGTGGTGATCCTCGTGCTGCTGCTGACCGGGCAGTTCCGGGTGCAGCCGCCGCTCGCGCCGCGGCGAGCCGGAGCAGCGGCGGCGACGCTTGACGCGCCGCGTGCGCCGGGGGTTGGCTGAGCGCATGGACTCCACCCCCGCCGCCTGGGCCGACGCCGACACCTTCCTCGCCGAGCAGCTCCTGGAGCCCGATCCCGCGCTCGACGCGGCGCTCGCCGCCCAACGGGCCGCGGGGCTGCCCGAGATCGAGGTCGCGCCCCTGGCGGGCAAGCTGCTGAACCTGCTGGTGCGGTTGAGCGGGGCGCGGCGGGTGCTGGAGATCGGCACGCTCGGCGGCTACTCCACGATCTGGCTCGCACGCGCCGTGGGGGAGGAGGGACGGGTCGTGACGGTCGAGGCCGAGGCGGACAACGCCGCGGTGGCCAGGGCGAGCCTCGATGCGGCCGGTGTCGGCGAACGGGTGGACATCCGCATCGGCCGCGGCGCCGACGTGCTCCCGACGCTGGTGGGCGGGTTCGACCTGGTGTTCATCGACGCCGACAAGGAGTCCAACACCGTGTACCTGGACTGGGCCGCGCGGCTCGGGCATCCCGGCACCGTGGTCGTGCTCGACAACATCGGCCGTGACGGTGAGATCGTGCGCGACGACTCGACCGATCCGAAGGTCATCGGCACCAGGGAGGGCCTGCGGATGCTGGGGGAGGACCCGCGGTTCGATGCGACCGCGCTTCAGACCGTGGGGCTGAAGGGCTGGGACGGCGTCGCACTGGCCCTCGTGGTCTGACCCGGCCCGCGCGCGGCATCCACCCGGCGCCGCCTGTCACCCCGGCGCCGTCGGAGCCCGGGGCTAGACTGGGGCGCGGATCGACGACGCTCCACACAACCTTTTCCCTGAGCAAGGAGCACATCAGTGGCACTGATCGAGGCTGTAGGCGCACGCGAGATTCTCGACTCGCGCGGAAACCCGACCGTCGAGGTGGAGGTGCTCCTCGACGACGGCATCGTGCAGCGTGCGGCCGTGCCGTCCGGTGCGTCGACCGGCGCCTTCGAGGCGTACGAGCTGCGCGACGGCGACAAGAGCCGCTACGGGGGCAAGGGCGTGCGCAAGGCGGTCGAGGCCGTGATCGACGAGCTCGGCCCGGCGCTCGAGGGCGTGGAGGCGAGCGAGCAGCGCATCGTCGACGAGATCCTGATCGAGGTCGACGGCACCGAGAACAAGAAGCGCGTCGGCGCGAACGCCATCCTCGGCGTCAGCCTCGCGGTCGCGAAGGCCGCCGCCGACTCCGCAGACCTCCCGCTGTTCCGCTACCTGGGCGGCCCCAACGCGCACGTGCTGCCCGTGCCGCTGTTCAACGTGATCAACGGCGGCGAGCACGCCGACAACGGCATCGACATGCAGGAGTTCTTCCTCGCTCCGATCGGCGCCGAGACCTACTCCGAAGCGCTGCGCTGGGGCGTCGAGACCTACCACGTGCTGCGTGCCGAGCTGAAGGCCGCCGGCTACGCCACGGGCCTCGGCGACGAGGGCGGCTTCGCCCCCGACCTGCCCAGCAACCGCGAGGGCCTCGACTTCCTGGTCAAGGCCATCGAGAAGGCCGGGTTCACCCCGGGCACCGACATCGCGCTGGGCCTCGACGTCGCCGCCACCGAGTTCTTCAACGACGGCGTGTACCGCCTCGACAACAAGGACTGGGACGCCGCGGCGCTGACCGAGTACTACGTCGGCCTGGTGAACGACTTCCCGATCGTCACCATCGAAGACGCACTCGCCGAAGACGACTGGGACAACTGGAAGCACCTCACCGAAGCGCTCGGCTCGAAGGTGCAGCTGGTCGGCGACGACCTGTTCGTCACCAACCCGCAGCGTCTCGCCGACGGCATCGCCCGCGGCGTGGCCAACTCGCTGCTGGTGAAGGTCAACCAGATCGGCACGCTCACCGAGACGTTCGACGCGGTCAGCCTGGCGCAGCGCTCCGGCTACACGGCCATGCTGTCGCACCGCTCGGGCGAGACGGAGGACACCACGATCGCCGACCTCGTGGTCGCCACGAACGCGGGTCAGATCAAGGCGGGTGCCCCGGCGCGCAGCGAGCGCGTCGCGAAGTACAACCAGCTGCTGCGCATCGAGGAGGAGCTCGGCGACGCCGCGGTCTTCGCCGGCCGCTCCGCGTTCCCGCGCTACCGGGCCTGAGCGCACACACAGTGACAGAGCCGCGTGAGCCGCGGCAGGACGACGCCGCCGAGGCGGCATGACGGAGGAGGAGCCGTGGCACGACGACCGGCTCCTCCTTCGTCGTCGTCGAACGCGTCTGCGCGCCCCGCGACGGCCAAGACCGCATGGCCGGCACCGTCCGCGAAGCCGGGGCGTCGAGCGCCACGGAGCGCGGAGGGCGCCGCGCCGCCGGTGGACGTGCGGGAGTGGGCGTCGGGGATCCGACTGTCCGCGTTCTCTGCGATCATGCTGTCGCTCGTGGTGCTCGGCGCCTGGGTGCTGGTCCCCACGCTCGGGACGTTCATCGACCAGCGGCAGAAGATCGCGGCGCTGGAGGCCTCGGTGCAGGTCAGCGAGGCCGAGATCGCCGCGCTCTCCGCCGAGCGCGATCGGTGGGACGATCCCGCCTACATCACGACTCAGGCGCGCGAGCGCCTGTATTACGTCAAGCCCGGCGAGGTCGTGTACCTGATCGACAACGACCTCGATCCGTCGGCGCTGCCGCGGGAGCAGGAACCGGTGAGCGACACCCTGGAGGAGCGCCCCGCGGACTGGATGCCGCAGCTGCTGCGCACGCTCGTGTCCGCCGGCCTCAGCGACACCGTGGCCGTCACCCGCTGAGCTTCCGCTCCGAGCATCCTCCCTGGAGCCTCCCCTACGCTGGTGTGGTGACGACGCCCCCGTTCCCCGCCCCCACGCCCGCCGAACTCGCCGTCGTGTCCGCGCAGCTCGGCCGCCCCGCGCGGGGAGTGGTCGGGATCGCGGCGCGGTGCCGCTGCGGCAACCCGACGGTGGTCGCCACCACGCCGCGGCTTCCGGACGGGACGCCGTTCCCCACGTTCTACTACCTGACCCATCCCGCGGCGACCGCGGCCATGTCGACGCTCGAGGCCACGCATGTGATGCCGGAGCTCGCCGCTCTGCTGGACGACGATGCGGAGGTCGCCGAGGCGTATCGCGCGGCGCACGACGCGTACCTGGCCGATCGCGCGCAGTTCGGTGAGGTTCCGGAGATCGACGGCATCTCGG
Source organism: Microbacterium sp. PF5 (assembly GCF_004794315.1). Classification (NCBI taxonomy): domain Bacteria; kingdom Bacillati; phylum Actinomycetota; class Actinomycetes; order Micrococcales; family Microbacteriaceae; genus Microbacterium; species Microbacterium sp. PF5. The sequence continues at coordinate 14,020 of NZ_SSDQ01000145.1, forward strand.
CGGGCGGCATGCCCACCCGCGTCAAGTGCCTGCACGCTCTCGCCGGGCACGCCCTCGCGGCCGGCCCCGGTGTGAACCCGATCGGCGACGCGGCGCTCGAGCGCTCGTCCTGGTCGCCCGAGGTCTGCCGCTGCGAGGACCCCGGTGCGGCTGTGCGCGAGGCGGCGCGCTCGGCATGACCGGACGGCGGATGCTGCGCAGCGTGGTCGCCGCCGCCGCGGTGGCGACGACGGTGCTGCTGCTGGGGTCGAGCGCGACGGCGGCGACGCCGCCGCCGATCCCGGACGACCCCGCCGACCCGGTGCGCGCGGCGGAGTACTGGCTCGACGGCGCGCGGATCCGCGAGGCGTGGCAGACGACGCGCGGCGAGGGGACGACCATCGCGGTGATCGACACGGGCATCGGCAAGGTCCCGCAGACCTTCGGCGACGCGGTGGTCGGCGGCACGGACGTCTCCGGCACGGGGACGCCGGATGGACGGACGCCGCTGGGCGCGATCGACGGCAACCACGGGTCCTGGGTGGCGTCGCTCGCCGCCGGTCGCGGCGCCCCCGACGGCACCGGCATGATCGGCGTCGCCCCGGAAGCCAAGCTGCTGTCGGTGTCCGTGGGCTTCGGCGCGGCGGCCGCCGTGCCCTTCACGGAACAGGTGGCGAAAGCGATGCGGTGGGCGGTGGACAACGGGGCCGACATCATCAATCTCTCCTTCACCACCAACACCCTGGACTGGGACGAGAGCTGGGACGACGCGTTCCTCTACGCGTTCGAGCACGACGTGGTCGTGGTGGTCGCGGCGGGCAACCGGGGGAGCGGCACGAACATCATCGGCGCTCCCGCCACGATCCCCGGTGTGCTCACGGTGGGCGGTGTCGATCAGACGGGCACCGCGAGCATCGAGGCGTCGACGCAGGGCATCACGATCGGGATCTCGGCGCCCAGTGAGGGCCTGCTCGGTGTCTCGGCCGACGGGGAAGTCGTCAAGTGGAACGGCACGAGCGGTGCGGCACCGATCGTGGCGGGGATCGCCGCGCTCATCCGGTCGGCACATCCCGACATCTCCGCGAACGACGTGATCAACCGCATCATCAAGACGGCGATACCCGTACCCGATGCGCAGAAGCCCCGCGATCCGCTCTACGGCTACGGGCTGGTCGATGCTGCCGCGGCGATCTCGGCCACCCTTCCCTCGGTCGACACGAACCCGATGGGCGACCTGGCGGAGTGGATCCGGCTGTTCCGCCGAGCCGAGAGCGAACCGGCGCCGCAGCCCGAGCTGACCCCGGTCGCCGTGCCTCCGCTTCCCGATGCGGATCAACCGAGCGAGGCCGGCTCACCGCTGCTTCCCAGCGCCGAATCACTGCGCTACGGTACCCTGCCGCTCGTCGCACTCACGGTGCCTGGTATCCTGATAGCGCTTGGCGTCACCGCAGCTGCCCGGCGCATCCGATCGGCGCGCGTTCCCGTACGCCACAATCCCGACTCCGAGGAGTAGTTCTTCTGTGCCTCAGAACAGCACTGTGCCCAAGATCCTGATCGTCGGCGGGGGCTACGCAGGTTTCTACACCGCGTGGAAGCTCGAGAAGCACCTGCGCAAGGGTGAGGCCGACGTGACCATGGTGGACCCGCTGCCGTACATGACGTACCAGCCGTTCCTTCCCGAGGTCGCCGCCGGTTCGATCGAGGCACGTCACTCGGTGGTCGCGCACCGCCGCCACCTCAAGCGCACGCACGTGCTCACCGCCAAGGTGACCAACATCAACCACGCGCAGAAGACCGCGACGATCACGCCGCCCGTCGGCGAGCCGTACGAGTTCGCGTACGACCAGATCGTGGTCACCGCGGGTGCCGTCTCGCGCACGTTCCCGATCCCGGGCATCGCCGACAACGCGATCGGTCTCAAGACCATCGAAGAGGCCGTGGCGATCCGCGACAAGGTCATGTCGAACTTCGACAAGGCCGCCTCGCTTCCCGCCGGTCCCGAGCGCGACCGTCTGCTGACCGTGGTCGTCGTGGGTGGTGGCTTCGCCGGCATCGAGGTGTTCGCCGAGCTGCGCTCGCTGGCCTCGTCGCTCGTGAGCAAGTACCCGCAGATCCACTTCGAGGACACGCACTTCCACCTGATCGAGGCGATGGGGCGGATCATGCCCGAGGTGTCGCTCAAGACCAGCGAGTGGGTGCTCAAGGACCTCGCGAAGCGCGGCGCCAACGTGCACCTCGACACGCAGGTCACTGGTGCGATCGACGGCAACGTCGAGCTCTCGACGGGCGAGGTCATCCCGACCGACGTGATCGTCTGGACCGCGGGCGTCATGGCCAACCCGACCGTCGTGCGCGGCGGAGACCTGCCGATCGAGGAGCGTGGTCGCATCCAGACCCGCGCCGACCTGCGCGTTGGCACCCCGGAGGCCTTCGTCGAGGGCGCCTGGGCTGCCGGTGACGTCTCGGCCGTGCCCGACCTGTCGGGTGGTGGCGTCGGCGGATTCTGCGTGCCGAACGCGCAGCACGCGGTGCGTCAGGCCAAGCTCCTCGCGAAGAACCTGGTGGCGGTGCTCCGTGGCGAGGCGCCCAAGGAGTACTTCCACAAGAACCTCGGGGCCGTGGCCGGTCTCGGCCTGTACAACGGTGTCTTCCAGTCCGGCAAGATCGCCCTCAAGGGCTTCATCGCCTGGGTCGCGCACCGCGGGTACCACGGGCTTGCGATGCCGACGTGGGAGCGCAAGTGGCGCGTGCTGTGGGGCTGGTGGAACAACCTGTGGCTCGGCCGCGACCTGGTCAACCTCGAGACCGTGCAGAACCCGCGCTACGTGTTCGAGGAGTTCGCGGCGCGTCCGCGTCCGGCGGCACCGGCCGACGCGGCCCCGGCGGCTGCTCCGGCGAAGTCGGCTCCGGCCGCGAAGGCGGCTCCCGCCGCGGAGACCTCGGCCGATGTGAAGCCCGCTCCGAAGAAGGCGGCGGCGCCGGCGAAGAAGCCCGCCGCGAAGGCTTCGGCGACAGCGGAGACCGCGCCCGTCAAGTGACGACGACACCGAACGGCCCCGTACGCGAATGCGTGCGGGGCCGTTCTCGTTCCGGGCCGGACGTATGAGGGTGGAGACGCCGCAAGAGTTGGCCACGTAACATGTCAGATTGTACGCTTTTCGGGAGCGTGGACAAGGCCGTGTGGGCGGCCGTGTGGATCGTGCGCGATGCGAGGAGACCAGGTGGCGACGCGGAGTGGGGGTTCGATGCCGACGCTCAGCGTCTCGATCCGCGCCCTGCCGGGGCTCGAGAACCGGGCGGTCGCCCTGGCGCACGAGCTCCGCAGCGCTCCCGTCCAGATCGTCTCCGACGGGATCGAACCGTCGGCGCGTCGCGGTTCCCCGCGTCCCGTCTGGCAGCCGTGGAGCCGCCGGGCGACTCATCATCTCGTGCTCTCGGGTGACGTGGACGCGCATCCGGCGCTTCTCGCTCAGGTCCGCGACGCGGTGAGGCGTCAGCCCGCCGCGGTGCTGAGCTTCTTCTCGGGGTGGGACACCTACGCGTCGCACGCGGTGCGGATCGCTGCCTTCGCCGGGCGGCCGTGGGTCGCCCCGCCGGGGAAGACGGTGTCCGTCGTCGCCACCGTTTTGCCGGTCGCGGTCGCCGCCGAGCTCGCCGCCGCCGACGACAGCGCTCCCGTCGACGATGGGGAAGCGCTGTTCCGAGTCATCCGATCCCGCGGCCTGTCCCACTTCGCCAGCAACCCCAGCCTCGTGCAGGTCGCCGACCTCCGCCCGGATGGCGCGGGGGCGGCGCGAGGAGAGCGCGCGACAGCGTTCCTTCCGACGGCGGAGGCACCGGCGGCGTGGTGGGCAGGGGATCCGCTTCCCACACCGATGCAGATCCCGGCGATCCATGTGAGCGACGGCGAGCCGGTGTCATACGAGGCGCCCCTGGACGGAGATGATCGCTGGCGCATCCGGTCGAGGCGGGCGATCCCCGCTCCGCATTCGCGGCGGCTCACCCGCATCATCCGCGACCGCCTGCTGTGCACCGAGGTCGCCCGCAGCGATCTGCGTGCCGCGGCGTCGCTCCTGGGCGCGGCCTCGGTGCTGTGCGATCAGCTCCTGCTCGCGGCGCGCGCGGGGTCGCCTCCGGAGGGCTTCGGGGAGCTGAGCGCTCGGGAGTCCGCCGGGACGCTCCCCCTCGGGGCGCTGGGACGCACGGTCGCGGCGCTCTCGGAGGACGGCGGGCGCACCGAGGTGCATGCGGCGTTCCTCGCCATCCGCGACGACGTGCTCGAGGTGCTCGACGATCTCGGCTGAGCGGGCAGTGGAGAGGATCCATAGCCCTGCCCGCTAGGGTTTCGAAGTGCAAGGGGAGTACTCCCGTCTGCAGCGTCGTCGTCACTACGGACATGACATCGTGTCCCGGCCCGCTGGCCCTTCCGGGCGGAGGAGACCTTGGCGCCCGTTCGCGGGCTGCCTGGAGACCCCTGCCGATGCTGGACGTCGACCCTCCCGGTGGCCCGCCCCACGAAGGGATCACCATGGGAAAGCTCTCCCGACTCATCCGCCTCGCCTCCGACGCGCTCGACACGGGCGGCGCGACATCCTCGCGGCGGCCCGGGGACACGGGGCGGGAGTCCACCGATTGGGGCGGAATGATCCGCGGTGCGGTCGACCAGGTGCGCGGCACCCGCGACGCCTCGCCGTCCGCTGCACGACCGGGCGACCCGTACGCGCCGCCGCCCGCGCACGACGCGACCGCCCGTCGCGTCCAGGACCGGACACGACCCGCGGGGGCCTTCGCGTCGCCGCCCGCACCGCACCACGGCGGATCCGCGCTCTCCCCGCAGGATCGTGCCGCGATCGCCCGGTACGACTACCTGATGCAGACGGCCGATCCTCAGCGCATCGAGCAGCTCCACCGCGAGGCGTTCGCGCGGCTCACCCCGCAGCAGCGCGAGGTCGTGGCGGCGCGCATGCAGCAGGAGCTCCCCGCGGGTGATCGGCCGCGGTCGTCCGCTCCCGACGATCTGGCCAGGGCGGCCGGGCGGGCGGAGGCGATGCGACCGGGACGGATGCGCGGTCTGCTGTCCCGCGCGCGCGGCGTCGGGGCCGGCGGGGCTGCCGTCGCGGCGGGTGGTGCCGCCGTCGGTCTGCTCGGCGTCGTGGCCGGCGGTGCGGTGGTCAGCGCGGTCGCCGCGCCGCTGCTCGACCAGGCCGCATCGCTCGGCGTGGACTTCGGCGCCCTCGCAGAGGGCCTGGACGTCGAGGCGCTGGTATCCGGCGTCGATGTCGAGGCGCTGACGGGCGGCGCCGGAGATCTCCTGGGATCGGCGGGGGACGCGGTGTCCGGCCTCGGAGAGACCGCGACGGGCTGGGGCGACCGCCTGGGCGACCTGGGCGTCCCCGGGATCGGTGACCTGTTCGGGCGCTGACCCTCGGGTCCGGTGCCCCCGCTGGGACTCGAACCCAGACTGAGGCGATTTTAAGTCGCCTGCCTCTGCCATTGGGCTACGGGGGCCGCGTCGCCAGCCTAGCGCCGGCGAACGGCGGCCCCCGCACCCTCTGCGACGCGGTGTCAGGAGGGGTGAACCCGAGTGCGCTCAGGCCGTAGGGTGGGGGAGTGCTCGACCTCACCGATGAACTGAGCCCCGTCCAGGGCACCGCCGCGGTCGCCCCCGAGTGGGAGGATCCCGGCCGATACTGGCCCCGACTCTCGGCCGCCACGGGCCATCTGCCCGCCCCGGTCGCGGTGATCGACCGGGAGGCCCTCCGCTACAACGCGATGGATCTCCTCGTGCGGTCGGGCGGTCTGCCCATCCGCGTCGCCTCCAAGTCGGTGCGGGTGCGGGAGGTGCTGGATGCCGTACTGCGGCTGCCGGGCTTCCGGGGCATCCTCGCGTTCACGCTGGAGGAGGCGCTGTGGCTCGCCGAGACGCACGACGACATCGTCCTCGGCTACCCGACGGTCGACCGCGCCGCCCTGGAGCGGCTCGTCGCCGATGAGGCCGCGGCCCGACGGATCACCCTCATGGTGGACGATCTGGTGCACCTCGACCTCATCGACAGTGTCGCCGGACCGGGCTCTCGTCCCGAGCTGCGTGTCGCGATCGACGTCGATGCCTCGTGGCGCTCGCCGCTGCTGGGGCACATCGGCGTGCGGCGTTCGGCCCTGTTCTCCGCGGGTGAGGTGGCCGCGTTCGCGAGGAAGGTCGCGGCCCGTCCCGGGTTCCGGCTCGTCGGCCTGCAGATGTACGACGCGCAGATCGCCGGTCAGGGGGACGACGCGGGTCCGGACGCCCCGCTCATCCGTCTCGTGCAGTCGCGCTCGCGGGAGGAGCTGCGCGAGCGCCGGGCGGCGATCGCCGCGGCGGTCAGCGCCGTCGCACCCCTGGAATTCCTCAACGGGGGCGGCACCGGGTCGCTCGAGTTCACGGGCAGCGACGAGTCGCTGACCGAGGCGAGCGCGGGAAGCGGGCTGCTCGGCGGGCATCTGTTCGACGGCTACCGCTCGTTCCGGCCCGCGCCGGCCGCCGCGTTCGCGTTCGACGTCGTGCGGCGCCCGGCGGCCGACATCGCGACCGTGCTCGGCGGTGGATGGATCGCCTCGGGGCCCGCGGTGGCCTCGCGGCAGCCGCTCCCGGTGTGGCCGGCGGATCTCCGCACGCTGCCTCGGGAGGCCGCGGGCGAGGTGCAGACCCCCCTCCGCGGCCCGAACGCCGCGACCCTCGGCGTGGGCGATCGGGTGTGGTTCCGCCACGCGAAGAGCGGCGAGCCGGCCGAGCGGATCGATCGCTATCACCTGGTGTCGGGCGACGAGGTCATCGACGAGCTGCCGACGTACCGCGGCGAGGGGAGGGCGTTCCTGTGACGCGCATCGGCGGCACCTGGCAGAACTGGGGCCGCTCGGCGTCGGTGCGCCCCGTCCGCGTCGAGCGCCCGCGCAGCCCCGAGGGCGTGCAGCGCGCCGTGCGGGCCGCCGCGAAGCAGGGCCTGACGATCAAGGCGGTCGGCGCCGGCCACAGCTTCACCGGGATCGCCGTCGCCCCCGGCGTGCTGCTCGAACTGGACGACCTGCAGGGGCTCGTGTCCGCAGATGCCGCCTCCGGACGTGTGAGCCTCCTCGCCGGTACCCGCCTGCACCGGATCCCCGGGCTGCTCGCGCCGTACGGCCTGGCGATGCAGAACCTCGGCGACATCGACCGGCAGTCGATCTCCGGGGCCATCTCGACCGGCACGCACGGAACCGGTGCGACGTTCGGCGGGCTCGCGACCCAGGTCGTCGGCGTCACGCTGATCACGGCCGCGGGCGAGTTCCTCCGGATCGACGAGCAGCACCAGCCCGAACTTCTGCCCGCGGTGGCCGTGGGTCTCGGGGCCCTGGGCATCATCGTCGAGGTGACGCTGCAGTGCGTCCCGTCGTTCGTCCTGCACGCGGTCGACGAGCCCGTGCCGCTCGACGACGTGCTGTCGTCCGTGCACGAGCGTGTCGCCGCGTCCGACCACTTCGAGTTCTACTGGTTCCCGCACACCGACGTCGCCCTCACCAAGCGGCAGACGCGGCTTCCGGAGTCGACGGTCCGCAAGCCGCTGCCCGTCGTGGGCCGGTGGGTGGACGAGAGTCTGCTCTCCAACGGGGTGTACCGCGTGGTGTGTGCGGCCGGTCAGCTGGTGCCGGCGGTCACGCCGCCGTTCAGCCGCCTGGCCGTCCGGCTCACGGGCGACCGCGAGTACACCGATCTGTCGCACCGGGTGCTCACCCAGAGCCGCACGGTGCGGTTCCGCGAGATGGAGTACGCGATCCCCGCGGACGCGGTCGTCCCCGCCTTCCGCGCGGTGCAGCAGCTGATCGCGGACCGCGGCTGGCGGATCGAGTTCCCGATCGAGGTGCGTTTCGCCGCCGCGGACGACCGCTGGCTCTCCACGGCACACGGGCGCGCCAGCGCGTACATCGCCGTGCATCGCTATTGGCGTGCCGATCCCACGGCGTACTTCGAGGCCGTGGAGCGGATCATGAGGGAGCACGGCGGCCGGCCGCACTGGGGGAAGCTGCACACGCAGGACGCGGAGTCGCTGCGCGCGGTGTACCCGCGGTTCGACGACTTCGTGGGGCTACGGGACCGGCTCGACCCCGAACGGCGCTTCACCAACCGCTACCTGGACCGGGTGCTCGGCGCGTGATGCGGCCGGCGGCTGACGCGCCCAGTCCACGCGCAGCCTGCGCGTCTAGGATGAGAGAAACACGAGGAAGGGTGGGGCTCTGATGGAATGGCTCGTGCCGGTACTGATCGTCGTCGGGGTGATCCTGCTCGTCGGCATCTATCTCTGGGCCACATACAACTCGCTGGTGCAGCTCAACGTGCGCGTGGACGAGGCGTGGAGCGGCATCACGGTTCAGCTCAAGCGCCGAGCGGACCTCATCCCCAACCTGATCGAGACCGTCAAGGGCTACGCCTCGCACGAGAAGGCCGTGTTCGAGAACGTCACGCGGGCGCGTGCCGAGACCCTCACCGCGAGCGGCCCCGGTGAGGCCGGCATCGCCGAGGGACACCTCCAGCAGGCGCTGCGCAGCCTGTTCGCCGTGGCGGAGGCCTATCCGCAGTTGCAGGCGAGCCAGAACTACCTCCAGTTGCAGCAGTCGCTGGTCGACACGGAAGACAAGATCCAGGCGGCTCGACGCTTCTACAACGGCGGCGTGCGCGAGCTGAACACCAAGATCAAGGTCTTCCCCAACAATCTCTTCGCGAAGGGCCTGGGTTTCACCGAGCGCGAGTTCTTCGAGGTCGCCGACAGCGGCGCGATCTCCGAGCCCCCGCGCGTGCAGTTCTGACGCACGCCCTCACCACACCGTCAGCCGCAGCCCCTCCGCGGTGAACTCGACGTCGCCCCGCAGACTCCAGTCGCCGGTGCGGTAGGTGGTGGTGCGGGGCGCTCCGTCCTGTCCCGTCCCGGTCACGGTGGCGACGAGCACGCCGCCCGCCGCGGTGAAGCCGTCCGTCGTGAGCGTGACGGTGGGCTGCTGCTCGATCCGATACCGGACCTCGCTCACGTCGCGGAACTCGAGCCCCCACGGGAGCCGGATGCCGCAGCCCGGGGGCGGAGAGGGCGCCGGAGTCGTGCACGCCGTCAGGTGGTCGTCGAGGTGCTGTTGCGCGGCCTCCGTGGCCTCGGGCCGAAGGGAGGCGTCCACCTCGACCGCGGTCGTCTCGCCGGGAAGCACCGTGACCTCGCTGGTCCCGTCGAGCAGAGCGGCCGGGGCCGCCGCGACCGCGTAGGTGCCCGGCAGCAGGACGGTGTCGTCGCCGGCGGGGAGCGTCGCTGCGCCGATCGCGACCGCGGTGCCGGCCGTCGTGCTCGGCGTGACCGCACCGAGCCACGAGCCGTCCACGACCCAGCGACCGTTCACCGCGCTCATCGACAGGGTCGCGTCGTGCTCCTCACCGCCGAGTCGGAAGGACACCTCGACGCGCCGGTTCTCGCCGGTCCCGTGGGTCCCGGTCACGGCGGGCCGGGCGATGCGTCCGGTCGCCCCATCGAGCGCCGCGAGCGCCGTCGCGCTGACCTCCGCGCCCGTCGCCTCGACCGCCTTCGGGTCGCCCGACTCCACCGCGTGCAGGTAGGCGAGTGCCGCCTCCTCCGGTGACGGCGACCGCAGCGACGCGAACACGATCCAGCCTCCGACGGCGGCCACCACGACCGCCGCGGCGATCGCCGCCGCCCACCGGAGGCGCCTGCTCACGCCGCGCCCTCCCGCTCGTGCACGTGCCGCCGCACCGGTGCCCCGTCGCCCGTCGCCAGGGCGTCGTGCAGCGCGGAGGTGGCATCTCCCCAGCCCGACACCGACACGTGCTCGAGCCCCTGCCACGCGGCGGCGAGCCGCAGTTCCCGCGCGATCGCCTCCGCGTCGTCGGGCCGTGCCTGCGGCTCCCACCACGCCGACTGCACCTGCAGCGTGGAGCCGGCGCGCTCGGCCTTGAGGTCGACCCGCGCCACGATGCGGTCGCCCACCAGGACCGGGAGGGAGTAGTAGCCGTAACGGCGCTTGGCCGCCGGCACGTAGATCTCGATGCGGTAGTCGAGCTCGAAGGCGCGGAGCGCGCGCTCGCGGAACCACACCACGGGGTCGAACGGCGTGAGGATCGCGGCCGCCTCGACGCGGCGGGGGAGAACGGCGTCGCGGTGGCGCCACGCGGGGAGCGGGCGACCGGCGCGTTCCCATCCCCGCACGCGCACCGGCAGCAGCTCGCCCGTGTCCTCCAGCTCGGCGATCGCCCTGCCGATGGTGGCGCGGTCTCGGATGCGGTAGTAGTCCGCGAGGTCGGATGTGGTCGCCACGCCGCTCGAGCGGGCCGCGCGGCGGATGAGCTCGCGGATCGCGTCGTCGCGGGAGACGTCGCGCGCGCGGATGTGCTCCGGGATGACGTGCTCCGCCAGGGCGTACGTGCGCTCGAAGCCGCGCCGCCCGCTGACGGCCACGTCTCCCGTGCGCCACAGGTGCTCGAGGGCGAGCTTGACCTCGTCCCAGTCCCACCATGTGCCGCGCTCGCGGGGAGCGTCGGCGCGCAGGTCGGCGGGGCGGAGCGGGCCGCGGTCGCGCAGTTCCGCCTGCACCCACGCGACCGTGCGGGCGTTGGTGCTGAGCCACGAGTCCTCGCCGGCCCAGCGACGACGGAACGCGTCCATGCGGAACCGCCAGAGCGGCCAGTCCTCGACCGGGATGAACGTGGCCTCGTGAGCGAGGTACTCGACGTAGTGCGTGGTGCGCGACAGGAAGAGCCGGTCGAGCAGGGCCGGATCGTACGCGCCGAGCCGGGAGAACAGCGGCAGGTAGTGCGACCGGGCGAACACGTTGACCGAGTCGATCTGCAGCACTCCGAGCCGCTCCATCACGCGGTGCAGGTGGCGGTTGGAGACGGCAGCGGGTCGCGCGCGTGTGAACCCCTGCGCGGCGAGTGCCATGCGGCGTGCCTGCGCGGAGCTGAGGGAGTCGGTCACGCGGCCAGCGTAACGCCGGCGTCGGACATCTCTCTCGCGGGGTAGATGCGCCGAGCGGCATACCGCATGACCGTAGACTGAGGCGATGAGCGAGGACCAGCGACCCCGGCTGCGCGATCTGTTCCGTCCGCGCCCCGTGTCCACCGACCGGACCGTGACCACCGAGGCCGACGAGGCCGTGCCTCTGCCGCTGCGCATCACCGCGAGCTACGCCTGGCGCCTGTTGCTGATCGCGGCAGCCATCGGCGTCTTCATCTGGCTCGTGATGCTGCTGAAGCTCCTCGTCATCCCGCTCATGGTCGCGATCCTCATCACGGCGCTGCTGTGGCCGGCCTTCTCGTGGATGCTGCGGCGCGGCGTGCCGCGCTGGCTCGCGATCGCGATCTCGCTGATCGGCACGGTCGCGATCGTCACGGGTCTCATGTGGCTCGTGGTGTGGCAGGTCAGGGAGCAGCTGCCCGACGTCCAGCAGCGCACCACCGAGGCGTTCGATCAGTTCCAGGTCTGGCTGCACGACGGGCCGCTGAACCTCTCCGACACCCAGATCGCCGACTATCTCCAGCAGGGTCTCGACCTCATCTCCGAACAGGCGCAACTGCTGTGGACCGGCGCCCTCGCGATCGGCACGACCGTCGGTCACGTGGCCACGGGCGCGTTGCTGGCGCTGTTCATCCTCATCTGCCTGCTCGCGGACGGCGCCGGCATCTGGCGCTGGACGCTCAAGGTCTTCCCGCGTCGCGCTCGTCCCGCGGTCGACGGGGCCGCGCGCAACGGCTGGGCGACGATCGTCAACTACGCCCGCACGCAGCTGTTCGTGGCGACGATCGACGCGATCGGCATCGGACTCGGCGCGTTCCTGCTCCAGGTGCCGCTCGCGCTTCCGGTCGCCGTGCTCGTCTTCCTCGGCTCGTTCATCCCGATCGTGGGTGCGGTCGTCACCGGCGCCGTCGCGGTGTTCCTCGCGCTCGTCTACAACGGCCCGTGGATCGCGCTGTGGATGCTGGTGGTCGTCCTGGCGGTGCAGCAGATCGAGGGACACATCCTGCAGCCGATCATGATGGGCTCGGCCGTCAAGGTGCACCCGCTCGCCGTCGTGCTCGTGGTCGCGGGTGGCGCGATGATCGCGGGCATCCCCGGCGCCCTGTTCGCCGTACCGCTGGCGGCGTTCGTGAACGTCGCCGCGGTCACCATCAGCTCGGGCTCGTGGCGCACCGGCGTCGGTCCGAGCGGAGACCTGATCTGGAGCACAGTCCCGCGACAGCGGACACGGAGGAATCGATGAGCCAAGTCCCCAGCCTGACCGAGTTCGAGCACGCCGCTCAGAGTCTGGCTGAGGTGATTTCGCACACGCCGACCCTGCCCTCCCGGGCCCTCTCCGACGCCCTCGGCGCTCCCGTGCTGCTGAAGATGGAGAACCTGCAGCGCACCGGGTCGTTCAAGATCCGCGGTGCGGCGTACCGGCTCTCCCGGCTCAGCGCGGAGGAGCGCTCGCGCGGCGTCGTCGCGGCATCGGCGGGCAACCACGCGCAGGGGGTCGCGCTGGCCGCCCAGGCGCTCGGCATCCCCGCCACTATCTTCATGCCGCTGGGCGTGCCGGTGCCCAAGCTCCTCGCCACGCGCGGCTACGGTGCCGAGGTCGTGCTGGAGGGCGAGACGGTGGCGACCTCGCTGCGCCTGGCCGCGGAGTTCTCCGAGCGCACCGGGGCCGTGCTCATCCACCCGTTCGACCACCGCGACGTCGTGATCGGTCAGGGCACGCTCGGCCTCGAACTGCTCGCCGACGCGCCCGAGGTCGACACGGTCGTGCTCGGCATCGGCGGCGGCGGCCTCATCGCGGGCGTCGCGGCGGCGGTCAAGGCGCGCGCGGCGGAGCTCGGCCGCACCGTCCGGTTGATCGGGGTGCAGGCCGAGAACGCCGCTGCCGTGCCCCCGTCGCTGGAGGCGGGGGAGCCGGTCGACATCGTCACGCGGCCGACCATCGCCGACGGGATCCTGGTCGCGCGTCCGGGCGACGTGCCCTTCGGGATCATCCGCGATCTCGTGGACGAGGTCGTGACGGTGTCCGACGACGACCTGGCGCGCGCGATCGTCCTGCTGCTGGAGCAGGCGAAGGTGGTCGTGGAGCCGGCGGGTGCCGCGGGGGTCGCGGCGATCCTCGCGGGCAAGGTGTCGCCGAACGGCACGACCATGGCCGTCCTGTCCGGCGGCAACATCGACCCGCTCCTGCTGCAGCGCGTCGTGGCCCACGGCCTCGCCGCCTCGGGGCGCTACCTCACGATCCGGATCCCTCTGCCGGACCGGCCGGGCCAGCTCGCCCGCGTGTCGGAGCTGATCGCCGAGGCGGGAGCGAACGTCATCGAGGCCATGCACACCCGGCACGGCCACGGTCTCCAGATCAGCGACGTCATCCTCGAGCTGAGCGTGGAGACGCGCGGACCGGAGCACTCCGAGCACACGCTCGACACGCTGCGGCGCGCGGGCTTCGCCCCCCTCGTCGTGCTCGACTGAGCCACCCGCGCACACGACAGCGCCCCTCGTCCGTGTGGACGAGGGGCGCTGTGTCGTTCGCGGGGGGCTCAGCCCGTGTAGGTCTCGACGTTGACGATCTCGACGCTGATGGCGCGACCGTTCGGCGCCTCGTACGACGACTTCTCGCCGACCTTGAGGCCCAGGATGGCCTGTCCGAGCGGGCTCGCCTCGCTGTAGACGTCGAGGTCGCTGCCCGCCGCGATCTCGCGGCTGCCCAGCAGGAAGACCTCTTCGCCGCCGGCCACGACCGCGGTGACGACCGTACCGGGCTCGACGATGCCGCGGCTGGCGGGCGCCTCGCCGACCTTCGCGGTCTTCAGCAGGCTCTCCAGGGTGCGGATGCGCGCCTCCTGCTTGCCCTGCTCGTCCTTCGCGGCGTGGTAGCCGCCGTTCTCCTTGAGGTCGCCCTCCTCGCGGGCGGCCTCGATGCGCTTGGCGATCTCGTCGCGGCCGACGGTGGAGAGGTGCTCCAGCTCGGCGACGAGCCGGTCGTACGCTTCCTGCGTGAGGAACGGAACCTGAGCGTCCGTGGACATGACGAAGCTCCTTCTATCGGGATCCCGCCGAGCAACCGCGGGGGATATGCCAAGACGCCCCGGCACGTGCCGGGGCGTCGTCTGTCTGCCCCCAGTCTAGGCGACCCAGCAGGTGTTCACCAAACCTGTCGTGGCCTCTGCGACCGTGGGGATGCGCTCCGAGCGGGTCTGCGAGTGACGATCCGTGGCGGGCAGCTCGACCACCTTCCAGCCGACCACTCCGAACTCCTCGTCGAGCGCCTCGAGCACGCAGACGACGTCCTTGCCCTGCACGCCGGTCACCTGGAAGCGCACGTCGACCGCGTGCTCGTCGACGAGCTCGAAGCCCAGGTCGTCGGCGTCGACGGAGCTCATCGACTGCGCGACCGTCATCCAGGCGAAGGCGCCGACGACGACCAGGGCGATCGCTCCGGCGATGATCCAGGGGAGCCGGCGGCGTCGGGTTCGGCCGTAGCGTTCGTCGAGCTCGGTGGCGGTCGTCACAGGGAGGGTCTTCCGGTCGTTAGGCTGGTGATACCAGGTTATGCGACCTGCGTACGAAAGGCCGATTCATGCGTGCTCTGTCCGAGACTCCGATGCCCACGCCCTCCATGACCGTGGCGCCGGAGGCCGTGACCCCGGGGTTCGTCGGCTTCGCCGCGATCGTCGTGGTGGTCCTCGCGGTCATCCTGCTCATCTGGGACATGAACCGCCGCATCCGCCGCGTGCGGTATCGCGAAGAGGTGCGCGAGGAACTGGATGCCGAGCAGGCCGCGCAGGCGGCGCAGGCCGGACCCGACGCGGACGACGCGTCGACCGCGGCGCCGGAGGACGCGAGCGACGACGGGCGACCGGACGGCCGCTGACGCCTCACTGCGGCGTCACGGGGCGCCGAGCGAGGGGGAGAGCGGCTCCAGCGCGATGAGCAGGCACGCGGTCCAGTGGCACAGGAACGCCAGCACCGTGCACACGTGGAAGATCTCGTGGAAGCCGAAATGGCCGGGCCACGGGTTGGGCTTCTTCAGCGCGTAGACGATCGCCCCGCCCGTGTAGAGCAGGCCGCCGACGATCACCAGCACCATCATCGCCACGTTCGCGTTGAGCAGGTCGACGATGTACATCACCGCCGCCCACCCCAGCAGCAGGTAGAGCGCGACATACAGCCACCGGGGCGCGTTGATCCAGAAGACGCGGAACAGGATCCCGAGGAGGGCCCCGCTCCACACGAGGATCAGCAGGAGCGCGCCCTTGTCCGGGGGAAGGGCGAGCGTCGCGATCGGCGTGTACGTGCCGGCGATGAGCAGCAGGATGTTCGCGTGATCGATGCGCTTGAGGATCACCTTGACCCGCGGCCGCCAGTTGAAGCGGTGGTACATCGCCGAGTTGCCGAACAGCAGCAGCGACGTGGCCATGAAGACTGCCGCGGCCCACTTGGCCGGCGCGCCGTGCGACAGGACGATCAGCACCACGCCGGCCGCGATCGCCACGGGGAACGTGCCCGCATGGATCCACCCGCGCCAGGTGGGCTTGATCTCGGTCGCCGCATCGGCGGCAGCCGCCTCGAGGAGCGGCAGTTTGGGGACATCGGTGCCGGGCTCGTCGGAAGTGCTCACGCCCTCACTCTAAGCCGCGTCGCATGCCGTCGACGGCACATGCCCGCGGGATCCGCACGCCGCGCGCCGGCGCACGGCAGGGTAGCGTAGGTGGGTGATGTCACGCGAGAGCCCGGGCCGCGGGCCGCTGTACCGGCTGTACACCAGCCGGCTGCGTCGTCACCTCGATCCGGCCTCCGTTCCGCACCACGTGGCCATGATGATCGACGGCAACCGTCGTTGGGCGCGCCAGCTCGGCTTCGCCACCCCGGCGGAGGGACACCGCGCCGGTGCCGCCAAGATGCACGAGTTCCTCGGCTGGTGCGACGAGCTCGGCGTGCGGGTCGTCTCCCTCTACCTGCTCTCCAGCGACAACCTGCGCAAGCGCGACTCGGCGGAGCTCGCGGATCTCATCGAGATCATCGCCGAGCTCGCGGAGGCGCTGTCGCGGGAGGGCAACTGGCGGGTGCAGCACGTGGGCCGCTCCGACATCCTTCCCGCGGAGCTCGCGGCCGTCCTCGCCGCTGCGGAAGAGCGTACGAAGGACCACACCGGGCTCCATGTGAACCTCGCGGTCGGATACGGCGGTCGCAACGAGATCGTCGACGCGGTGCGCAGCATCATCACGAAGCACGAGGCCTCCGGCGGCACGATGGAAGACCTCGCCGCACACCTCACGCCCGAGATGATCGGCGAGCACCTCTACACGGGCGGGCAGCCCGATCCCGATCTCGTGATCCGCACCAGCGGAGAGCAGCGCCTGAGTGACTTCCTGCTGTGGCAGAGCGCGCACAGCGAGTTCTACTTCGTGGAGGCGCTCGGCCCCGATCTGCGCCAGGTCGACTTCCTCCGCGCGATCCGCGACTATGCCGACCGCGACCGCCGCTTCGGTCGCTGAGGCCGTGGCACCGCACCGTGCCACAATGACGACGTGAGCGCACTCGAGGACTACGTCGGCACGTTCGACACCGAACCCGGTTATCTGAACTGGGCGGCCTTCGGACCCCTCTCGCCCTCGGTGCGCGAGGAGGTGTTCGCGGATGCGGATCTCCTCGCGAGCGGGCGACCGTCGTCCCTCGCGCTCGTCGCGGAGCGCATCGGCCAGGCGCAGGAGACGGTCGCGGAGCTGCTGGGAGCGGACGCCGCGGACGTCACCCTGCAGCCGTCCTCCACGCACGGGCTTCAGCACGCGCTGTACGGCCTCACCGGCACCGTCGTCGCGTCCACCGCGGAGTTCCCGAGCGTCAGCCTCACGCTGGAGCGCGCATCGGCCGCGTCGGACCGGGCCCTGACGCCGCGGTGGATCACACCCGCCGACGGCCGGGTCTCACCGGAGGCCGTGGCCGCGGCGCTGGACGACGAGGTCACCGCGCTCATCGTCAGCCACGTCGACTTCCGGACGGGGTACCGGGTCGACCTCGCGGCGCTGCGCGACGTGCTCGGGCCCGACCGGCTGCTGATCGTGGATGCGGTCCAGTCGTTCGGCGTCGTCGACGTGGACTACACCGCAGCCGACGTGGTGATCGGCCACGGCTACAAGTGGCTCAGAGCGGCCAGGGGGAGTGGCTTCGCCTGGTTCTCTCCGCGCGCCAGAGAGCGCATCACCCCGGTCCTCTCCGGTATCACCGGCACAACGGCGACC
This sequence comes from Microbacterium sp. PF5, assembly GCF_004794315.1. Taxonomy (NCBI): domain Bacteria; kingdom Bacillati; phylum Actinomycetota; class Actinomycetes; order Micrococcales; family Microbacteriaceae; genus Microbacterium; species Microbacterium sp. PF5. Next base: position 31,259 of record NZ_SSDQ01000145.1, read on the forward strand.
GGGCTGGTGGTCGACGCGCTCCCCGGTCCCGCCGAGTCCGCGCGCGCCTACACCGTCAGCGTGCCCGACACCCTGGCTGCAGGGCGCCTCGCGATCGGAGCACGCGACGTGCGCGACGCCGGGGTCGCGGCGATCGAGTCGCGGCTCGCGGAGCACGTCGACACCGTGATCGAGATCGCGGACCGACACGGCATCGAGGTCGTGTCGCCGCGCGAACGCGAGCACCGCGCCGGCATCGTGGCCCTCGCGCCCGAGGAGCCCGCGCGACTCGCCGCCGCCCTCGCGAACGCCGGCCTCGTCGTGACCGCCCGCGGATCGTCGATCCGGATCGCGCCCCACGCCGGGACCGACGCCGAGACGCTCCGCCTGCTGGACGAGACCCTGCAGGCGTTCGGCCAGACGACGTTCATCAGCTCTTAATATTCGCTGGCGTGTCGAGCCCGTGTTAATCCGGGGAGCGGTCGTACGGTCAAGGCATCGGGCAAGGCGCCCGGTCGGGTCGGCCTCCAGGTTCGCGACTCGTGACCCCCTGGTCGACTCGTTCGCATAGCCGGGAATCCCCGGGTCGGGAGTGGGTCGTGACCACACGTTCAGCGCAGCACACCGCCAGCACCGCGCAGCAGTCCACCCGTCAGTCCTCGAGAAGCACCTCGGCCGCGCAGCCCGATCAGGACCTGCGCACCTATGTGCTCGACACGTCGGTCCTGCTGAGCGATCCGCAGGCATTCTTCCGATTCGCGGAGCACTCGATCGTGCTGCCCGTCGTCGTCATCAGCGAGCTCGAGGGCAAGCGGCACGACCCCGAGATCGGCTACTTCGCCCGCCAGGCGCTCCGTCACCTGGACGACCTCCGGGTCGAGCACGGGCGTCTGGACTTCCCGGTCGAGGTCGGCGAGGGTGGCACGCTCCGCGTCGACCTCGGTAACACCGACCTCTCCGTGCTGCCCGTCGGCATCCGCCTGAGCGACAACGACAGCCGCATCCTCTCCGTCGCCATGCACCTCGCACAGGACGGACAGGACGTCACGATCGTCTCGAAGGACCTCCCGATGCGGGTCAAGGCCGCGTCGCTCGGCCTGCGCGCCGAGGAGTACCTCGCCGAGCAGGCCGTGGACTCCGGGTGGACCGGCATCGCGAGCCTCGACCTGTCCGGCGACGACATCAGCGACCTCTATGAGAGCGAGGTCGGGATCAGCGAAGACGTCAACGGGCTCCCCGTCAACACGGGTCTCATCATCCACTCGGAGCGCGGATCGGCGCTCGGGCGCGTCACCGGCGACGGCGAGTTCCGGCTGGTGCGCGGCGACCGCGACATCTTCGGGATGCACGGCCGCTCGGCCGAACAGCGCATCGCCATCGACCTGCTGCTCGACCCCGAGGTGGGCATCGTGTCGCTCGGGGGTCGCGCCGGAACGGGCAAGTCGGCCCTCGCCCTGTGCGCCGGACTGGAAGCGGTGCTCGAGCGGCAGCAGCAGAAGAAGATCATCGTCTTCCGGCCGCTGTTCGCCGTGGGCGGCCAGGAGCTCGGGTACCTCCCCGGGGATCAGGGCGAGAAGATGAACCCCTGGGGTCAGGCGGTGTACGACACCCTCGGATCGGTCGTCTCGGGCAACGTGATCGACGAGGTCGTCGAGCGGGGGATGCTCGAGGTGCTGCCGCTCACCCACATCCGCGGACGCTCGCTGCACGACGCGTTCGTGATCGTCGACGAGGCGCAGTCCCTCGAGCGCAATGTGCTGCTCACGGTGCTCAGCCGCATGGGCCAGAACTCCCGCGTCATCCTCACGCACGACGTCGGTCAGCGCGACAACCTGCGCGTCGGACGCCACGACGGCATCGCCAGCGTGATCGAGACGCTCAAGGGACACGACCTCTTCGGCCATGTGACCCTCACCCGCTCGGAGCGTTCCGCGATCGCGGCCCTCGTCACCGAACTCCTGGAGGGCGGAGAGCTCAGCTGACGAGGCCGGGAAAAAGCGGATGCCGCGGGGACCAGATCCTCGCGGCATCCGTCGTCTCAGCGACCGGTGATCATCCGGGATGCGTCATCGACAGCAGGTCGAGCTTCTCGTCCAGCTGCTCCAGCGTCAGGTCGCCGCGCTCGACGTAGCCCAGGTCGATCACCGCGTCGCGCACCGTGATGCCCTTCGCGACAGAGTGCTTCGCGATCTTCGCGGCGGCCTCGTAGCCGATCAGCTTGTTCAGCGGCGTCACGATCGACGGGCTCATGCCCGCGAACGCGGCGGCACGGTCGAGGTTCGCCTGCAGGCCGTCGATCGTCTTGTCGGCCAGCACGCGCGAGGCGTTCGCAAGGAGGCGGATCGACTCGAGCAGGGCGGTGCCCATGACCGGGATCGCCACGTTCAGCTCGAACGCGCCGGACGCACCGGCCCACGCCACGGTCGCGTCGTTGCCGATGACACGGGCGCACACCATCAGCACGGCCTCGGGAACGACCGGGTTGACCTTGCCCGGCATGATCGAGGAGCCCGGCTGCAGATCGGGGATGTGCAGCTCGCCCAGACCCGTGTTGGGGCCGGAGCCCATCCACCGGAGGTCGTTGTTGATCTTGGTGAGCGACACCGCGATCGTGCGGAGCGCGCCGGAGGCTTCGACCAGGCCGTCGCGGTTGGCCTGCGCCTCGAAGTGGTCCTTGGCCTCGGTGATGGGCAGCTCGGTCTCGGCGGCGAGCAGCTCGATGACCTTCTGCGGGAACCCGAGCGGCGTGTTGATGCCGGTGCCGACCGCCGTGCCGCCCAGCGGGACCTCGGCCACGCGGGGGAGGGCGGACTGCACGCGCTCGATGCCCAGGCGGATCTGACGGGCGTAGCCGCCGAACTCCTGTCCGAGGGTGACCGGCGTCGCATCCATGAGGTGCGTGCGGCCGGACTTGACCGCGTCCTTCCACAGCTCGGCCTTGGCCTCCAGCGCGACGGCGAGGTGGTCGAGCGCGGGGATCAGCGTGTCGATCAGGGCCTGCGTGACCGCGATGTGCACGGAGGTGGGGAACACGTCGTTCGACGACTGCGAGGCGTTGACGTGGTCGTTCGGGTGCACCGTCGCGCCGAGGATGCGCGTGGCGAGAGTGGCCAGCACCTCGTTCATGTTCATGTTCGAGGACGTGCCGGAGCCGGTCTGGTACGTGTCGACCGGGAACTCGCCGTCGTGGGCGCCGGACGCCACCTGGTCGGCGGCCTGGGCGATCGCGTCGGCGATGGCACCGTCGAGCGTGCCGAGTTCCTTGTTCGCCAGCGCCGCCGCCTTCTTGATGCGCGCGAGCGCGGCGATCTGCGCCGACTCCAGGCCCTTGCCGGAGATCGGGAAGTTCTCCACGGCGCGCTGCGTCTGCGCACCGTAGAGCGCGTTCACGGGCACACGCACCTCACCCATCGTGTCGTGTTCGATGCGGTAGCCCTGCTCGTTCGCGCCGCTGAGCTGGTTGGCGTCGGTCATTCCGAACCCTCCTTGGTTGCGGGGACGGTCCCCTCGGTGTCGATCCCGACCGTGATGACGGGCACAGCCTCGCCCTCGGCCAGACGGTAGTTGGCGCCGACGATCCCGAGGCGGCCCTCGGCGACGGCGTTGCTGATGATCTCCGACGACTGCAGCAGGTCGTGCACCGTGTTGCGCAGGTGCTCGCGGCCGACCAGCTCGGCGTCGATGTCGGCGACCGTGGCGCCCCCGCTCTCCGCCAGCACCTTGCGGGCGGCGGGCACGATCGGCGCGATCAGCTTCCAGATGTGCGGGGGGAGCGGTGCCGCATCGATCGCGGTGCCGTCGATCGCGGCTCGCACCGCGCCGCACGAGTCGTGCGCGAGCACCACGATGAGCGGCACCTCCAGCACCGCGACCGCGTACTCCAGGCTCGCGACGATCGACTCGCCCATCACCTGACCGGCGTTGCGCACCACGAACAGGTCGCCGAGGCCCAGGTCGAAGATGATCTCCGCCGCGAGGCGGGAGTCGGCGCATCCGAAGAGCGTGGCGACCGGGTGCTGGGCGGCGGTCAGGTCTTTGCGGCGGGCGACGTTCTGGTTCGGGTGCTGCGGCTCGTCGCGGACGAAGCGGCGGTTGCCTTCCTGCATCTGCGTCCAGGCGGCGGAAGGAGTGAGCGGGTGGGTCATCGGGCCTCCGTGACGGTGCGGATCTGAGGGACGAGCGACTCGGCGAGCTCGGCGGTCGAGTCCGCCGAGCGGGAGCCGTAGAGGAGCACGTAGTCGTCGCCGGCCTGCGTGCCGATGGCGTACGAGATGTTGGCGTCGGCGCCGGCGTTTCCTGGCTTGTACACGTCCCACTCCAGCCCGCCGATGCGGATCGTGTCGGTGGGGGCGATGCCGTTCAGGCGCTGCGGGGCCCAGGAGGCGTCGGCGCCGAAGGCCTGCGCGAGCTTGATGAACCCGCGCTCGTCCTGGGCCGCGGGGGCGAGCGTGACCTCCCAGACGACCGTGGCTCCGCTCTGCAGTTCCGCGGCGTTGACGCGCCAGAACTTCCCGGTCTCCGGCACGATCACGGGCCCGCCCATGGACGACTCGACATCGGCGGCGATGCCTGCGACGTCGATGGGCTTCTGCGCCACCGGCTCGCCGCGCGGGACCACGAGCACGATGACGAGCACGACCGCGAGGGTCACCAGGAGCGCGGCGACCAGGTTGCGGACGGTCTGGCTGGATCGATACGCCTTGCTGGATGCGGCCTTGCGGGCCGCGGTCTCCTCCGCCGTCTCCGGACGGCCGAGGTCGGCGTTGATCGCGGGGCCCTTGCTCATGACGCCCCGTCCGTCTCGGCGTCACCGGCGGCGGCGCGTGCCGCTTCCAGGCGGCGCTTGGCGCCCAGCAGCCATTCCTCGCAGCGGGCGGCGAGCGCTTCTCCACGTTCCCACAGCGCCAGCGACTGCTCGAGGGTCGGAGCGCCCTGCTCCAGCTCGGCGACCACGCGGACGAGCTCGTCCCGGGCGGCCTCGAACGACAGCGTGTCCACAGGGGTGTCGTTCAGCGCGCTCACTCCTCCATCCTACGTCGTGGCACGGACGCGCCCGGTTCAGGCGCCTTCCGCGATCTCGCCCTCCGAGCGCGCGGCGACCGACCCGCGGTCGACCGTGATCGTCAGGGCGCTACCGGCCGGGGCGTCCGCTGCATCCCGCAGGATCACGCCCCCGTCGAGGTGCGCGATCGCATAGCCGCGGGCGAGGGTCGCGGCGGGGGAGAGGGCACGCAGCGACGCCCGCAGCTCGCTGGTGCGACGGCCGGCGTCGTCGAGCTGACGCTGCACGGCATCGCGTCCGCGCGACACCAGCAGCCAGGACTCCTGCGCGCGGGTGTCGATGATCGGATCGGGCGAGCGCAGGACCGGTCGCGACCGCAGCTGCTCGAGCTGAGCGATGTCGTGGGTGAGGCGCTGCGTGACCCGCGTGGTCGCGCGCGACCGGAGCTGGGCGATCAGCGCGCGCTGCTCGCCCACGTCGGGCACCACGCGCTTGGCGGCGTCCGTCGGGGTGGAGGCACGGAGGTCGGCAACGTCGTCGAGGAGCGGATGGTCGTTCTCGTGCCCGATGGCGCTGACGACCGGGGTGCGCGCGGCCGCGACCGCGCGCACCAGCCGCTCGTCGCTGAAGCCCAGGAGCGTCTGGGGGTCGCCGCCGCCGCGGGCGATGATGATCACGTCCACGTCGGGGTCGGCGTCGAGCCGGGCGAGTGCGGCCAGGGTGTCGGGCACGCAGCGGTCGCCCTGGACGGCCGCGTACTCGGTGCGGAAGCGCACCTGCGGCCACCGCAGCTCGGCGTTGCGGTGCACGTCCTTCTCGGCGTCGGAGCGCTCGCCCGTGATGAGTCCGATCACGTGCGGGAGGAAGGGGAGGCGCAGCTTTCGGCCGGCGTCGAAGAGCCCCTCCTGCCGCAGCTGCACGCGCAGCTTCTCCAGGCGCTCGAGCTGATCGCCGAGGCCGACGTGCTTCATGGCCGAGACCGCGAAGCTGAAGTCGCCCGACTTCACGAAGTAGTCCGCCTTGACCGCCGCGACCACGTGGTCGCCGACGCCGAGATCGGCAGGGATGCGCCCGCGCACGCTCGACCAGATCCGGATCGAGATCTGCGCGTCGGAGCGCGTGTCCTTCAGCCGGGCGAACACGTTCCCGGCGCGCACGTTCCACGACGTGATTTCGCCCTCGACCCACACCGTGTTCCAGCGGGCGACGAAGTCGCGGATGGTGGCGTTGAGCCGGGCGACGGAGGTGGGCGCCTGTGCGGTGGAGTCACGCGGGGCGACGGCGTCGGCGGGCGGGGTCTCACCCGGTCCGGTCGTCGCTTCGAAGACTGTCATCTGCTCCCGTTCCCGCCCGGGCTCTCCCCGGCCTCGCACAGCTGTACGGCGATAGAATTCCGGTGTGACCTCGACAGCCGTGCATCTTCCCGTCCCCCGCCTTCCTCGCGTGCGTGCGGCGGCAGGGCGGCTTCAGGATAACCCGGTGCCAGGACGCAAGCGCGTGCTGCTCGCCGCGCCGCGCGGATACTGTGCCGGCGTGGATCGCGCTGTGGTGGCGGTGGAGAAGGCCCTCGAGCGCTACGGCGCCCCGGTTTATGTGCGCAAGCAGATCGTGCACAACATCCACGTCGTCACCGAGCTCGAGGCGAAGGGGGCGATCTTCGTCGAGGAGGTCGACGAGGTGCCCGAGGGAGCCCACGTCGTCTTCAGCGCGCACGGGGTCTCTCCCGCCGTGGTGAACGCCGCGTCCGACCGGGGACTGCACGCGATCGACGCGACCTGCCCGCTCGTGACGAAGGTGCACCGTGAGGCGGTGCGGTTCGCGCGCGACGACTTCGAGATCCTCCTGATCGGGCACGACGGACACGAGGAGGTCGAGGGCACCGCGGGCGAGGCCCCCGACCACGTCACGGTCGTCAACTCTCCCGAGGAGGCCGACACCGTCCAGGTGAAGGACCCGTCGAAGGTGGTGTGGCTGTCGCAGACGACGCTCTCGGTCGACGAGACGATGGAGACCGTCAATCGTCTGCGCACCCGCTTCCCCGAGCTGCACAACCCGCCGTCCGACGACATCTGCTACGCCACCCAGAACCGCCAGGTCGCGATCAAGAAGGTCGCGGCGGGCGCGGATCTGGTGATCGTGGTCGGATCGGCCAACTCCTCCAACAGCGTGCGCCTGGTCGAGGTCGCGCTCGAGTACGGGGCGAAGGCGGCGTACCGGGTCGACTACGCCGAGGAGATCCAGCAGGAGTGGCTCGACGGTGTCGAGACCGTCGGCGTCACCAGCGGCGCCTCGGTGCCGGAGGTGCTGGTGCGCGAGGTGCTCGACGCGATCGGCGACGCGGGGTACCGCGACGTCGAGGAGGTGCGCACCGCGGAGGAGGACCTCATGTTCTCCCTGCCGAAGGAGCTGCGTCAGGACCCGTCCGGCCAGCGCGACGCCCGCGCCCTCGGAGGCCGTGCCTCCGCCGGAGGAGGCGCGTAGCGTTGAGCGCGGCGGAGGCGGAGCCGACCCTCATCGGGTCGGTGCAGCGCGCGCTCCGCCTCGTCGACATCGTCGCGAACTCCCCGCGACCGCTGCCGCCCAAGATGCTCGCCGCGATCACGGGTCTCACTCCCGGCACCACGTACAACCTGGTGCGTACGCTCGTGCACGAGGGCTACCTGAGCGCGGAGCCCGACGGCCTCGTGCTCGGCACCCGGTTTCCGGCGTTCCAGCAGCAGGGCGACTCGCGCGGCGTGTTCCTGGCCCGTGTGCGCGCAGCGCTCCGGGCGGTCACCGAGGACCTCGGCGCGACGGCCTATCTCTCGCGCTTCGCGGACGGCGAGCTGCATCTCGTGGACATCGTCGACGCGGAACGCAACCCCCGGGTCGAGCTGTGGGTCGGGCTGCACTCCAGCGCGCATGCCACGGCCCTCGGCAAGCAGATCCTGGCCGAGCTGCCCGACGAGGAGCGTCGCGACTACCTGTCGCGTCACCGCCTGGAGGAGCTCACCCCGCGGACCATCAGCGACCGGCGGACGCTGCTCACCCAGCTGGAGCAGTCGCCGGGCTGGGCTGTCGACCAGGAGGAGTACGCGATCGGCGCGACGTGCGTGGCGGTGCCGGTGATCGCCCCCGGGGTGACGGCCTCGCTCGCGATCTCGCTGCCGGCGGACCAGGCGGTGGTGGATCGCCGGCTCGTCTCCCGCCTGCAGCGCTCCGCCCGCAACCTGTCGCTGCAGCTCGGGGCCGACGCGCTCGGCAGCGGGCAGGGCGACGAGTTCACTATCTGAATTCCGACCCCTGGTTCTTCCGGCCGCGGGTTCCTACCATGGAAGAAGCAGCGCGATACAGAGCGCTGCCGATCGCCAGAGGCGTCCCCAGCGCCGGCGACCGACCTGGATGAGGAGCGTCCCCAGTGCTCCTCTCCCGCGGCCCCCGAGGAGTCCCCACTTCTCCGGGGCCGCCACCGTCTCCGGAGGTCTTCGGCTGGGAGCCGGTCGGAGACACGCGCGTTAGCATGGCGGCATGACAGATCAGCGCCCGCGCTACGGTGAGATCGCGACGCCGGAGGAGCAGCGCCTGGCCCGCGGTCTGCCGCTCATCGACGAGGCCGTGCCGGCGCCCACGGCTCCGGCGTTCCCCGCCCCGGCACACGCGCCGGCCCCGGCGGTGGACGCCCCGCGCCGCCGGCCCGTCGACCGGATCGTGACCATCGCGCTGCTCGCCTACGGCCTCGTGAACGTCGTGGTGACCGGACTGTCCTACCTCGATATCGGCCGCGTCATGAACGAGACCATGTCGATCCTCGGGATCGAGGGGGAGTTCACCAACTACGCCATGGGTCGTCCCTGGGGGACGATCGCGGCGATCGTGCTGGTCCTGGGCTGGTGCATCACGGCGGCGCTGTCGATCCGGCGCCTCCGCCGTGGTCGCTCGACGTGGTGGCTGCCGGTCGTCGGCGCGATCGTGACGGTGATCGTGGTGTCGCTGTGCCTCGCCGTGCCGATGATGAACGACCCGGCCTTCCTCGCCTACCTGGAGCAGACGGCCGGCACCGTCCGCTGATCTCCCGTGAACGAGAAGGGGCCCGGCACAGTGCCGGGCCCCTTCGTTCGTGATCCTGCGATCAGCTCTTCGACTGACCGTGCGAACCGAGCTGACGCGTCGACTCGACCACGCGAGCGGCCATCGCCGACTCGGCGATCTTGCCCCAGGCGCGGGGGTCGTACTGCTTCTTGTTGCCGACCTCGCCGTCGACCTTCAGCACGCCGTCGTAGTTCTTGAACATGTAGTCCGCGATCGCGCGGGTGTAGGCGTACTGGGTGTCGGTGTCGATGTTCATCTTGACGACGCCGTTGGCGACCGCGAGCGCGATCTCCTCGTCGGTCGAGCCGGATCCGCCGTGGAAGACGAGGTCGAGCGGCTTGGGTCCGGTGTTGTACTTCGCGGCGACCTCGGCCTGGATCTCGCCCAGCAGCTCGGGGCGCAGCTTCACGCCGCCGGGCTTGTACACGCCGTGCACGTTGCCGAACGTGAGCGCGGCGATGTAGCGGCCCTGCTCGCCGAGGCCCAGCGCCTGCACGGCCTGGTCGACATCGCCGAACGTCGTGTAGAGCGCCTCGTTCGAGCCCTCGTGCGCGACGCCGTCCTCCTCGCCGCCGACGACGCCGATCTCGACCTCGAGGATCGCGTTGATCGCCTTCATCCGGGGAAGGAGCTCCTTGGCGATCTCGATGTTCTCCGCCAGCGGCACGGCCGAGCCGTCCCACATGTGCGACTGGAAGATCGGGTTGCGGCCGGCCTTGACCTCTTCCTCGGAGGCGGCGATCAGCGGCTCGACGAAGCCGGCGAGGGCGTCCTTCGGGCAGTGGTCGGTGTGCAGCGCGACGGTGACCGGGTAGTTCTTGGCGACCTCGGTGGCGTAGCGCGCGAAGGCGAGGGCGCCGGTCGCGCGGGCCTTCACCGTGTGACCGGCGAAGTAGTCGGCGCCGCCCGTGGTGACCTGGATGATGCCGTCGGAGCCGGCCTCGGTGAGTCCCTGCAGGACGGCGTTGATGGTCTGCGAGCTGGACACGTTGAACGCGGGGTATGCGAAGCCGCCGGCCTTCGCGCGGTCGAGCATTTCGGCGTACTGATCCGGGGTGGCGACGGGCATGAGAACTCCTGCGGTAGGTGAAGCCGGGACAGGTGCCACTCTATCGGGGCGCCTGTCCGGCTCGTGCAGGCGAGCGGAGCGTTCGGCGGCGCACGATCTGCCGTGCTGTTAAGAAGTGCGATTCCTTCGCGAGATACCGGCGGAAAGTAGGGCTGTTCGCGCGCCTACGTAGCTAGGCTGGCCGCATGGTGAGTCTGACTGCCGACCTGAGCCCGCTCCGTCCCGACCGCAACCTGGCGATGGAGCTCGTCCGCGCGACGGAGGCGGCAGCGATCCGCGCCGTGCCCTTCATCGGTCGCGGCGCGAAGGAGGCGGCCGACGGTGCCGCGGTCGACGCGATGCGCGCGTTCCTCGGCACGGTCGACTTCCAGGGCCGCGTGGTGATCGGCGAGGGGGAGAAGGACAACGCCCCGATGCTGTTCAACGGCGAGGTCGTCGGTACCGGGCAGGGCCCGCTGTGCGACATCGCGGTCGACCCCATCGACGGCACGTCCCTCACGGCCGCCGGACGACAGAACGCCCTCTCCGTGATCGCGGTGTCCGACCGCGACACGATGCTCGACGCGTCCAGCGTCTTCTACATGGACAAGCTCGTGACGGGACCGGCGGGCGTGGGCGTGGTCGACATCCGGCTCCCGATCGGCGAGAACATCCGCCGGCTCGCGGGCGCGCTCGACAAGCCGGTCGACGAGATCGTGGTGTCGGTGCTGAACCGTCCACGGCACGAGCAGCTGATCCAGGACATCCGCGATGCGGGCGCCGGCACCCGGCTGATGAGCGACGGCGATGTGGCCGGCGGGATCAACGCGGCCCGCCACGATGCGCGCACCGACATGTGCGTGGGCGTGGGCGGGAGCCCCGAGGGCATCGTCACCGCGTGCGCCATCAAGGCCCTCGGCGGTCACATCCAGGGGCGGCTGTGGCCGCGGGACGACGACGAGCGCCAGCGCGGGATCGACGCGGGACTCGACATGGACAGGGTGTACGAGGCGGACGACCTCGTGCGCGGCAACAACACGATCTTCGTGGCGACGGGCGTCACCGACGGACAGCTCGTGGCGGGGGTGCGCCGGGAGCGCGGCTACGTCTACACCGAGAGCGTCGTGCTGCGCGGGGCCTCGGGAACACTGCGCCGCATCGCCTCGGAGCACCTCGTGTCGAAGTGGCTGTGACATTTCCTTCCGCGGCTGATCGACTGCTCTGAGCTCGAAGGCTGCCCGTGTCGGGCGACGCCATCGTTATCGAGCCGGTACCGGCGCGCGCGAACCGTGGCACCGGTCGCGCGAGGCGTCGTGTCACAATTGTCACTGGGTTTGTCGCCGTCGACGGAGCCGCCAGGCACCGCAGGCACAGGAGGGCGAACGCATGACAACGCAGCACACGAGTGGCTCGACCAGCGCCGCACCGACCAAGATCATCACCACCAACACGGGACGCATCCTCCGGGTGAGCGCCGATGCCGAGGCCGCCGTGACCACACCGGCCGCCCCCGCGAAACCGCAGGTTGACCCGGCTCGTCGGGCCGACGTGCTGTTCCGCGTTCGACGTGACGAGGGCCACGAGATCAGCGCCTGGTGGATGATCGGCGCCTTCCTCGCCACAAGCGGCCTCGTCATCCTGCTGCTCAGCGGCGTGCCCGGCGTCGCCTGACGCGTCCTCGTCCTGGCCGTTCCGGCTCATTCGTGGCGGGACGTCTGCGCCTCATCCAGGCGTCGTCGCACCTCGCCGACGTCGGCCCTGAGGCCGTCCAGGAGGTCCGGGGTCTCGCCCGGCGCCGCCGCGGGCTCCGCTGCTCCGGAGGCCGTGCGTGACACGCCGCTGTCCACCGGCACGGCCGTGGATGCGGGTTCGACCGCCGCCGCGGCTTCGGAGGTCGGCGCGGCATCGACGGTCGGCCCGGCCCCACCGGTGCCGATCAGCTCCGCCGCGGTGAAGCGACGACCGTCCGCTGTGACGACGGGCGGAGCGCTGAGCGCGGACGCGTCCACTCCGGGGAACTGCCGCGCCGTCACGAGCACACGCGACTCGAGGGACCCCGCGAACCGGTTGTAGCTGTCGACCGTGCGCTCGAGCGCCCGGCGCAGATCGTCGGCATGACCGGCGAGCGTGCCGAGGCGCTCGTAGAGCTGCGTGCCCAGGGTCAGCAGACGACGTGCTTCGGTCGACACCTCCTGCTGCGTCCACGTGTAGGCGACGGTCTTCAGCACGGCCCACAGGTTGACGGGGGAGGCGAGGGCCACACGGCGGCTGAAGGCGTAATCGAGCAGCGTCGGGTCTTCGTCGATGGCCGTCGCGAGCAGCGACTCGCTCGGCAGGAAGCAGATCACGAACTCGGGACTCGCGTCGAGGCCCGACCAGTACGCCTTCTTCGCCAGGGCGTCGACGTGTGCGCGCACGGCCTTCACGTGCTTCTGGAGGTGTGCGCGACGCTGCGCCTCGTGCGCGTCGCCAACGGGCAGCGCCGAGGCCTCGAGGTAGGCGTCGAGCGGAACCTTCGCGTCGACCGCGATCGACGTGCCCCCGGCGAGCCGCACGACCATGTCGGGGCGCCCCTGCCCGCGGTCCGAGGAGATCGTGGTCTGCAGATCGAAGTCGACGTGGCGCGTGAGCCCGGCGGCCTCCACCACCCGGCGCAGCTGTGCTTCGCCCCACACCCCGCGCGTCGCGGTCGACTTCAGCGCTCCGGCGAGCGATTCCGTGGTCGCGCGCAGGGCCTCGTCGGACTCCTGCGCACGCCGCAGCTGTTCCGCGAGGGTGCCGAACTGCTCGTGCCGCTCGTGCTCGATGGCCGCGACCTTGGACTGCATCTGCTGCAGACTCTCGCGCACCGGGGCGAGCGCCTGCAGCACGGCGTTCTGCTGCTGCACACGCAGGGCCTCGGCGCGCTGCTCCGCGCGGCCGTGCTCGACCGCGTCGCGATACAGGTCGTACTGCCGGTCGCGGTCGTCACGGGCGGCCGCGAGCTCGGCCTCGGCACGGGCGAGCTCGGCGGCGCCCCGACTCGCGCGCAGGAACCAGCCCAGGGCGACGCCCGCGGCCACGGCCACGAGGAGCAGAACGATCGTCAGCGCATCCATGGGCCCATCGTGCCCCCGGGGTCGGACATTCGCCGGGAGGCACCGCTGAGCGGTCTCAGGCGACCGCGCGCTCCAGGGCGGGGAGGGCGGGCTCGGTCACCCGCAGGCTCAGGGCGTCGGCGAGGGCGAAGACGTCGGCGGCCGCGGCGCGCCGAGCGGCATCGACCACGATGTGCGCGCATGCGCGGGCGTCGGCGAGGGCATCGTGATGGGAGAACTCGTCGTACCCGGCGGCGGCCGCGGCGAGCGGGAGCCGGTACGAGTCGAGCTGGTAGGTCTTGCGGGCCACCTGCAGGCTGCACAGCGAGCGGTAGGGCGGGCAGATCTGACCCGTGGCCTCCGCCGCACGGCGCAGCACGTTGAGGTCGAATCCGGCGTTGTGCGCCACGAGCACGTCGGCACCGGCGAAGGCGCACAGACGGTCGAACTGATCCGCCCAGGAGGAGGCCGTCGCGACGTGCTCCGGCCGGATGCCGTGGATGCGGACGTTCCACTCCATGAACTCGTCGTGACCGGGCGGCGGCTGGATGAGCCAGCCCGCGGTGGCGACGACCTCGCCGCCGCGCACGCGGACGAGTCCGACGGCGCAGGCGGAGGCCGGGCTGGAGTTCGCGGTCTCGAAGTCGATCGCAGTGAAGTCCAGTGGCACGTCTTCACTCTCTCCCGGGCCTCCGACGTCGGGTCGCAGACTCGCCGTAGGCTGGCCACATGAGCGACGAGCAGGCGACCTCCTTCGGCGGCCAGGCGGGCAGCTACGAGGTCGGTCGCCCCGAATACCCGTTCGAGGCGGTCGCGTGGATGCTCGACCGCGCGCCGGCAGGAGCCCGCCGTATCGCCGACGTCGGCGCGGGCACCGGCAAGCTCACCCGTGCCCTCGTCGCGGGGGAGGGCGCGGAGGTCGTCGCGGTGGATCCGGATCCCGCGATGCTCGCCGCCCTGCGCGACGCGGTGCCCGGAGTGCCCACTTTCGTCGGCACGGCCGAGCGCCTCCCGCTGCCCGATGCGAGCGTCGACGCGGTGGTGCTGGGCCAGGCATGGCACTGGGTCGATCCGGTCGTGGCCTCCGCGGAGATCGGCCGCGTCGTGCGCCCCGGCGGGGTGCTCGGGCTGGTCTGGAACTTGCGCGACGAGCGGGTGGACTGGGTGCGTCGCCTGACCGACATCATGCACGGCAGCAACGCCGAGATCATGCTCGCCGCGGGCGACCCCGTGGTGGTCGCGCCGTTCGGCGGGCTGGAGCAGGAGCGCTGGGAGTGGGTGCGTCCGGTGACGCGCGAGATGATGCACCGCATGGCGTCGTCGCGCAACTACGTCATCACGGCCGGCGACGCGGAGAAGGCGCGTATCCGGCGCGACATGGACGCCCTGTTCGACGAGCTGGGGCTGCACGACGACGCCGCGATCGAGCTGCCGTACGTGACGAGGGCGTTCCGCGCCGTGCGCGACTGAGCCCGCACGGCAGCATCGGGGGCCCCAGGTAGACTCGTACCCCGTGGCTCTCACTATCGGTATCGTCGGCCTGCCCAACGTCGGCAAGTCCACCCTCTTCAACGCTCTCACCAAGAACGACGTGCTCGCGGCGAACTACCCGTTCGCGACGATCGAGCCGAACGTCGGCGTGGTGAACCTGCCCGACCCGCGGCTCGAGAAGCTCGCCGAGATCTTCGGCAGCGAGCGCATCCTCCCCGCCGCCGTGTCGTTCGTCGACATCGCGGGCATCGTGCGCGGAGCCAGCGAGGGAGAGGGACTCGGCAACCAGTTCCTCGCGAACATCCGTGAGGCGGACGCGATCGCCCAGGTCGTGCGCGGCTTCTCCGACGACGACGTGGTGCACGTCGACGGTGCGGTGAACCCGGCGTCCGACATGGAGACCATCAACGCCGAGCTCATGCTCGCCGACCTGCAGACCGTCGAGAAGGCGATCACCCGGTACGAGAAGGAGGTGCGCGGGAAGAAGATCGACCCGTCGGTCCTCGAAGCGGCGCAGGCGGCGAAGGACGCGCTGGAGCGCGGCGTGCTGCTGTCCACGAGCGGCCTCGACCTCGCGCCGATCCGCGAGCTCGGCCTGCTGACCGTCAAGCCGGTCATCTTCGTGTTCAACGTCGACGAAGCCGTGCTCACCGACGACGCGCGCAAGGCGGAGCTCGCGGCCCTGGTCGCCCCCGCGCAGGCGATCTTCCTTGACGCCAAGATCGAGTCGGAACTGAAGGACCTGGACCCGGAGGACGCGGCCGAGCTGCTCGCCTCGACGGGCCAGGAGGAGTCCGGCCTCGACCAGCTCGCACGCATCGGCTTCGACACCCTCGGGCTGCAGACGTACCTCACCGCCGGACCGAAGGAAGCGCGGGCGTGGACGATCGGCAAGGGATGGAAGGCCCCGCAGGCCGCCGGCGTGATCCACACCGACTTCGAGAAGGGCTTCATCAAGGCCGAGATCGTGTCGTTCGACGACCTCGTCGCCACCGGCTCCGTGCAGGAGGCCCGCGCGAAGGGCAAGGCCCGGCTGGAGGGCAAGGACTACGTCATGCAGGACGGCGACGTCGTGGAGTTCCGTATCGGAAACACATCTGGCGGGTCGAAGTAAGCCGCTAGACGACGTCATTCAAGGGCAGGCGACGATGCGGTCGTCGGTTCAAGAGTGCGCCAACGGGGTGTTTACATCCTCCGAATCCATGGCGGTACGAATGACCCCCGCGCCCAGTCCGACGAGCGATCCAAGTGCTCCGCCGACAACCGCAAACGCGGCGCTCCATGCAACGCCCGACGTTCGAGGATCAACGAACTGGGGATTCTCCGAATAGGTCACCATCGCTCCTGGCAACCAGGCAAGCACGACCAGGACGCCCACTAGCGCACCGCACGCGAACCCAACCGCGACAAAGACCAGCATCCGGCGTCCGACGGAGAATATCTTGCGGGTTGAGGGAGCCATCAGTCAAAGATATGGCGTATGAGCGCAGTCTGGAAGCGGAACGACCTGCGCAGGACGGCGACGTCGTGGAATTCCGCTTCAACAACTGATGCGGGAAGTGGTCGCCGGTGTTCCTGGGAACGCTTAGAGTTCGATCATGGGAAAGCTGGAGTACAACAGCTCGCGGCCGCCGATCGAGGTCGACGACGACGTCCTGGTGCATCTGAAGATCGTGATCTCGACGAAGCTCCGCCGTCAGGAGAGCTTCATGATGACGTGGCCCTCGGGGAAGAAGCATCCCGGGCGCCTCTCGGCGTGGATGCACCCGAGCATCCCGCTGGTCCTGGAGTTCGACGAGGAGCCGCCGCCGAAGATCGACCCGGCGCGGCTCGAGCGCATGATGGAGCGCCTGAACGCCCGGGGCGAGCTCGTGCTCGACGAGCTCAGCGACGAAAGCTCGGCCTGACACGAGGTCGCGCGCGCGGGCTCACCCCTCCTCGCGCGCTTCGCCGGGCTCTCGCCAGCGCGGCTGCGACGGCTCGGGGGTGAGCGGGGACTCCGGTGGCGGCGTGGGCAGGGTCACGGACTCGCCCGCGGTGAGCTGCACCGCTCGGCCCGCGTGCCGCACCGTGACGGGGTCGCCCGCGCTCAGGCGGTAGGTCGTGTCGTCGGGCGTGATGTCGACGTGCAGGATGCACCCGTGCAGGCGCACCCCGAACCCGAGCCGCGTGATGTTGCGGGGGAGCCGGGGGTGGAACGAGAGGCCGGCGTCGCTGTCGCGCATGCCTCCGTAGCCCGCGGTGATGCCGGTCCAGATGCCCGCGAGCGCCGCGATGTGCAACCCCTCGGCGGTGTTGCCGTGGAGGTCGTCGAGGTCGAGCGCGGCGAGCTCCGCGAGGTATGCCGCGGCGAGGTCGAGGTGCCAGAGCTCCGCCGCGATCACCGCCTGCGCCATGGCCGAGAGTGAGGAGTCGCGCACCGTGAGGGCCTCGTAGTACGCGAACGCCCTGGCCTTCTCCTCCCGCGTGAACTCCTCGTGCTCCGTGTACAGCGCGAGCACCAGGTCGGCCTGCTTCGCGACCTGCTTCCGGTACAGGTCGAAGTACGGGAAGTGACTGTGCAGCGGGTACTGCTCGGGTCGCGTGGCGTCGAAGTCCCACACGGCATGCCGCGTCGACCCCGCGAACTGCTCGTGCACGCGGCGCCGCTCGTCGAACGGCACCGTCATCGCGTCAGCGGCGTCGTTCCAGCGCGAGACCTCGGCGTCGTCGACCCCGAGCCGCTCCGCGACCTCGATGTGGCGTCGGGCCGCGGCCACCGCACCGCGCAGGTTCCGTCGCGCCGCCAGGTTCGTGTAGGTGTTGTCGTCGACGATCGCGGAGTACTCGTCAGGGCCGGTGACCCCGTCGAGATGGAAGCCGCCGTCGTCGTCCCAGCGGCCGAGCGACAGCCACAGCCGCGCGGTCTCGATCAGGATCTCCGCGCCGGCGTCGCGCTCGAAGTCGCGGTCTCCCGTCGCCCTGACGTACTGCATCACGGCGCCGGCCACCGCCGCGTTGATGTGGAACGCCGCCGTGCTGGCCGGCCAGTAGCCGGAGCTCTCGCGTCCGTCGATCGTGCGCCAGGCGAAGGTCGCTCCGTCCAGGTGCAGGGTGCGCGCGCGTTCGCGGGCATGATCGAGCGTCGCATACCGCCAGCGCAGCGCCTGCAGCGCCGCGTCCGGCGCCGTCGAGGTGAGCACGGGGAGCACGAACGACTCGAAGTCCCAGAACGTGTGCCCCTCATAACCCGAACCCGTGAGCCCCTTGCCCGGCACCGAGCGCACCTCGGCGCGTGCCGCCGCCTGGAACACCTGGAAGAGCGCGTACCGCACGGCCTGCTGCAGGCGGGGGTCGCCCTCCACCCGCACGTCGCCGCACTCCCAGTACGCGTCGAGCGCCTCGCGCTGGCCCGTCGCGACCGACTCCCACCCGAGGCGCACGGCCTCCTCGACGGCCTCGTCCGCGCGGTCGCGAAGCGTCTGGGGCGTCAGCGAGTCCGACCACTCGTGGCCCACGAACTTCACGACCTCGAGCTCCTCGCCCGCCGCCAGAGCCACATGGATGCGAGTGCGCGCCAGGTCGCGGTCGGCCTCCACCGTGACCGTGGGCACGGTAGCGGCGGTCGAGGAAACGGTGTGGTCCGCGCTCACCGCCACGTGGATGCCGCTGCGCCTGGTGCGGTGCAGCAGCGTGGCGCGCGACCCCAGCACCGCGGAGTCCACGGCCTGGAGCGGGCGGGAGAGCAGCTCCTGCACACGGGGATCGGCGTGCGGCGACGGCAGCGGCTCGTTCGCCAGCACCTCCGACAGGACTGTGACGGCCACGGACTCCAGGGCCGTCACGCGATACCGGACAGCGGCGAGCGAGCGGTGTCGCAGCGAGACGAGCCGGGTGGACGCGACCTGCACGCGCCGACCCTCCGCCGACTCCCACTCCAGCTCGCGGTGCAGCGTCCCGTCCCGCAGATCGAGGCGCCGCTCATGCCGGTGCACCGTGCCGTGCTCCACATCGAACGGCTCATCGTCCACGAGCAGACGGATGAGCTGCCCGTTGGGCACGTTGATCACGCTCTGCCCGGTCTCCGGATAACCGTAGCCGTCCTCGGCATGCGGCATCGGATGATCCTCGAAGACCCCGTTGAGGTAGCTGCCGGCGACCCCGCGCGGGTCGCCCTCGTCGAGATTGCCGCGCCAGCCGATGTGCCCGTTGGAGAGTCCGAACACCGACTCCTCCTGCGCCAGATGCTCGACATCCACCCCGGCGATGCTCACCGACCACGGCTCGACGCGGAACGCCGCCGTCATGCCCGTGCGGTCCGGACGTCTCGCGGACGGCGGGGCCGTTCGGGGAAGTGCGGGGCGGGGCCGACGTGGAGCATGGCGTTCCCTTCTGCCGAAGACCGGGAACTGCGACGCTAGCGCGCGGTCTGCACCGGCACGAGGGAGTTGCGCCGAGCCGGGCGGGTCGGGTAGACGACGGCCGGCGGCCCGCGCGCCTCGGGCGACGGCGAGCGGATAGCCGGTGCTCGCCCCCGCCGTCAACCCCTGGTCCCCGCCCCGTGGTGCAGACCAGGGTGGTCGCATGGCGGAGGATTCTCAGGAGAACACGGACCCGATCGCTGGCTTCCTGCGCGCGAACCTCGATGAGATCGTCGACCGGCTCTCCGCCTGGGTCGCGATTCCCTCGGTGTCGGCGGACCCTGACAGGCGGCAGGACATGGAGCGCTCCGCCCGATGGATCGCGGGGGAGCTGCGCGACGCGGGACTGCGCACGACCCTCCTTCCGGTCGGCGAGTCCGTGACGGTGTACGGCGAGAGCGCGCCCGTCCCTGGGGCTCCCACCGTGCTGGTCTACAGCCACCACGACGTACGCCACGCCAAACCGGAGGAGTGGAGCGAGACC
This sequence comes from Microbacterium sp. PF5, assembly GCF_004794315.1. Classification (NCBI taxonomy): domain Bacteria; kingdom Bacillati; phylum Actinomycetota; class Actinomycetes; order Micrococcales; family Microbacteriaceae; genus Microbacterium; species Microbacterium sp. PF5. The sequence continues at coordinate 50,808 of NZ_SSDQ01000145.1, forward strand.
GCGCCGTTCACCCCCGTGCGCCGCGACGGACGACTGTACGGCCGCGGGGCGTCGGACGCGAAGGGACAGGTGCTCGCGCACGTCTGGGCGCTGCGCGCCGCTGCCGCTGTCGACGGCGCGCTCCCGCGCGTGAACCTCAAGCTGCTGATCGACGGGGAGGAGGAGATCGGATCGCCGAACCTCCGCCGTCTGCTCGACGAGGAGCCGGAGCGCTTCGCCTGCGATCTCGTCGTCTTCTCCGACACGATCCAGTGGCGGGTGGATGCCCCCGCCCCGGTGACCTCGATGCGCGGCACCCTGACGGCGACGCTCACGATCAGGGGACCGGAGCGCGACGTGCACAGCGGTGTCGCGTCCGGGGTCACGCTCAACCCGGCGCTCGTGCTGTCCCGCGTGCTCGGCGGACTGCATCACCCGGACGGGCGCATCGCGATCCCCGGCTTCCATGACCGCGTCGCCGAGACCTCCGCCGAGCGCAGGGCGGAGTTCGCCGCCCTGCCGTTCGACGAGCAGGACTGGATCACGCGCACCGAGACCCGGGCGATCGTCGGCGAGGACGGGTTCACGCCGCTGGAGCGTCTGTGGACGCGTCCGGCGATCGAGGTCATCTCGCTGCTCGCCGGCGATCCGGACGGCATCGAGCGATCGGTCATCCCGCGCGAGGCCACGGCATCGCTCAGCGTGCGGACCGTGCCCGACCAGCGCATCCCGGACATCGCGGACCTGCTCCGCTCCCACGTGGCCGCCGTGATGCCCGACGGGGCGACCTACACGCTCGAGGTCGACGAGGACATCGCCCAGGAGCCGTACGTCTCGCCCCCTGGCGAGGTGACTGACGCGCTCGAACGGGCCCTCGGCCGCGGATTCGGCATCCCGGTGCAGGGCCGCATGGGCAACGCCGGGGGAGGCCCGGCCGACTGGCTGTCGCGACACCTCGACGCTCCCGTGCACTTCCTCGGCACGGGTCTTCCCGAGGACCACTGGCACGCGAGCGACGAGAGCCTCGACCTGCGGATGCTCGTGGGCGGTGCCGCGACGCTCGCTCACCTGTGGCGCGAACTGGGGCGCCCACGGTGACTCCGCCGGGGGTCGCGAGGAGGAGGCGCGGCCCCCGGCGGGCTACGCTGGACGCAGGCGGTCTCGGCCGCGGCGCGGGTCGCAGGAGCCCGGCGTGGACGACCGCCTGCGTCCCTGACACCGACGGCACGAGGAGACCGACGCCGATGACCGACACCCAGATCTTCGAGCCAGACGGCCGCGCCATCCCCTTCGTGGACGAGGGCGACGGACCCGTCAAGCTGGTGCTCATCCAGGAGCGCGACCTGGCCGCCGACGTGCTCGGTGTCGTGGGGCACTACCTCGCCGAGGAGGCCGGATTCCACGTGCTGCGCATCGGCCACCGCGCGGACGGCGTCGACGCCTCGCTCGACGACCGCGTGGCGGACGCGCTCGCCGTGATCGACCACGTGGGCCTCGAGGACACCTGGATCGGCGGGCACGGCTTCGGAGGCACGGTCGCCCGCTCCTTCGCCGTCGCGCACCCCGACCGGGTGAACGGGTTGGCGCTGCTGGGGGTGGAGGACGTGGAGGTTCCGCTGGCTCCGGTGATCCCGGTGCTGCTGATCCAGGGGACAGACGACACGGAGACCCCGGAGACGAACGCCGAGCGCCTGCAGGCCGCCGCTCCCGAGCGTGCGAGCATCAAGCGGATCGACGGCGGCGGCCACCTCTTCCCCATGACGCACCCGATCGAGACCGCCGTGGTGCTCGAGGAGTACCTCGACTGGGACTGAACGCACGGATGCCGCGACCGAGTCGGCCGCGGCATCCGGAGTCCGTGGGTCAGGCGACCTGCGGGAGCACCGCGAAGGAGACGGAGCCCTCGTCATCGACTCCCGCGTCCAGGATCTTGTCGTCGAGAGCGGCCGCCGCCGCATCGTCGAGGAACAGGCGTGTTCCCTGGATCTCCACAACCTGATCCGCCGGTTCCGGGTCGGCCGTCACGGCGACGGCGAGGTGCGCCGCCCCTGCGTCATCCTGAGCCGGGGCGGAGTGGATCCGCAGACCCGCGTCCGGCGCGTCGTTCTGTCGACTCACGAGGGTCGAGACGATGGCGGTGGCGTTGTCGGTGAGGGTGAGCACGAAGCTCTCCTTTCCGGTCGGGTCGTGCCGCGGTCGCGACACGTGCTTCCACGATCCCCGTCACCGCCGCGAGCCTCCACCCCCTTGCGTCATCCGAGCCTCGCGTTTACTCTCGCAGCCGCTTGCGCAGGAACACCTGCGCGGTGCCGTCCCCGTCGGGCACGCGCTCGTGCTCGACGTAGCCGCACGACTCATACAGCCGGATGTTCGCCTCGCTGAGGCTTCCCGTGAACAGCTCGGCGACTGGTGCCCGCGACGCCTGCTCCGCGGCCTCCAGCAGCCGGCGGCCGATGCCCTCGCCCTGCATGTCGGGCGCGATGGCGATGCGCCCGATGAGCAGCAGGTCGTCCTTCTCGACGTACCGGATCGCGCCGACCAGCCGTCCGTCGATGCGAGCCGTGAAACCGGACTCGGACCTCAGCTCGGCCTCCAGCTCCGCGAGCGTCTGGGTCAGCGGCGGCATGTCCACGCTGCCGTAGATCGCCGCTTCCGACACGAAGGCCGCGCGCTGGACGGTCAGCACCTCGCCCGCGTCGGCGTCGCTGATCGGCGAGATCACGATCTCGGGGCCCTCGTTCTGTTCGGTGCTGGTCACGCTTCCGCCTCTCTCTGCGTCCGGGGGACTCCGCCACGTTCGACCGTGAGCCCGGCGAGTGTCAACCCCCTCGATCCGGCGAGGCGCGGGCGGCTACGGTCGCGGAAGGAGGTCACACCATGGCAGACACCAAGACGAAGAAGACCGGCGGCGCGAAGAGCGGCGCGAGCACGCGGGCCAAGACCACCCGGCAGCAGAACGCGGAGAAGGGGTTCACCGCTTCGCCCACGCTCGCCGCGAACCTGCAGGCGGTGCTCGTCGACCTGATCGAGCTCTCGCTGCAGGGCAAGCAGGCGCACTGGAACGTCGTGGGCAGGAACTTCCGCGACACGCACCGCCAGCTCGACGAGATCATCGAGGACGCGCGCACGTTCAGCGACACCATCGCGGAGCGGATGCGCGCGCTGCACGCGGTGCCGGACGGTCGCAGCGCCACCATCGCGAAGACCACCACGCTGCCCGAGTTCCCCACCGGCGAGGTCTCGACCACCGAGACGATCGACCTCGTGACCGAGCGGCTCGAGGCGACGGTGGCCACGCTGCGCGGGGTGCACGATGACGTGGACGAGGAGGACCCCACCTCGGCCGATCTGCTGCACGCCGTGATCGAGCGCCTGGAGCAGTTCGCCTGGATGGTGAGCGCCGAGAACCGCAGCCCCGCCGGCCGCTGAGGACCGGAGTGGAGAGCCATCGCCGTCGCCGTCGCGCACCCGCGCGCGGCGGCGGCGATCAGGTGTCGGCGCGAGCCCTCGCACGCGCGCGACGCAGGAATCCCGGCAGCGCCATCCACAGTCCCGTGACCAGCACGAGCGCCGCGATCAGCGCGACGAGTCCGGCGGTGCGGTTCACGGTGAAGTCGACGATGAGCGTCGTGACACCGATCGTGAGCGCACCGATCACCACCAGGTCCACCTTCACGATGCGCGCCGCGATACGGACGAGCTCCGGCTTCTGCCGGGTGCCGAACAGCGCCCGGTGCATGCCGACCGGAGCGAGGGCGAGGATGGTCGCGATCGCGGCCAGGGCCACCAGCACCACGTACAGATCGCGCTGCAGCTCGTCCATGTCGGTGAAGCGCGGCTGGAACGCCACGGCGAGCAGGAACCCGGTGAGGATCTGCGTGCCGGTCTGCATCACCCGCAGCTCCTGCAGCAGCTCATCCCAGTTGCGGTCGGCGCGCTCATTCGGGGTCTCGTCACGGCCGTCGTCGCGGTCATCCCGATCGTCCGGGCCACGGCGTGCATCTGCTGTCATAGCCTCAGTCTCGTGGCGCGGCTTCGGTCGTGTCCAGAAGGTTGCGTCCCGGCTCGCCGCCCCCTTTCGAAAGGACTCGAAATGACGCTTCCCCCGATCGACGAGTGGTGGCCGGAGCTGTCCGACGACGCGCGCCGTGCGGTCATCGGCAGCGGCTCCCGGCACCTGGACGAGGATGTGCGCGAGGAGATCCGGGAGATCACGGGCGCCGTGGTCGGCATGATCGAGACGCTGTCCGAGGACGACCTCGCGTACGCGCGGAAGCACGCGCCGGACGACGAGTGAGCGCGCGGGAGACCCGGGGCGGTCAGGCGCTCTCGGTCTCCTCGCGCAGCCGCGGCTCGGTCCGCCGCTCGGGACGGACGCCGTGCTTGTCGGCGTAGAACGCGCGGATGCGGTCCATGTCGACGGAGACGTCGCCGGTCAGTTCCATCGTGGGGCCGAGTCCGGTCGTCATGGTCGCGCGGTCCACGAAGCCCAGGGTCACGGGCATGCCGGTCTCCCGTGCGATGCGGTAGAAGCCCGACTTCCAGTACGCGTTCCCGCCGCGGGTGCCGTCGGGCGTCACCACCAGGCCGAACACCGTGCCGGCGTGCACCTGCGCGACCACCTCGCCCACGACCCTCGCTGGGTCGGCGCGATCCACGGGGATGCCGCCGAGGCGTCGCATGATCGGGCCGCGCCAGCCGTGGAACAGGCTCTTCTTGCCCAGCCAGTGCACGTCGATGCCGAGCCGCCAGGCGATGGCGAGCATCAGGACGAAGTCCCAGTTGGAGGTGTGCGGGGCGCCGATCAGCACGGTGGGGCGGTCCGGCGCGCGGCCGCCGGCGAGCGTCCAGCGGCTGAACGCCCAGAACACGCGGGCGAGGAGTCGTCTGAGCATCCGTCCACGCTAGGGGAGCGGCCTATCGATCGGCTGGCGGTGCAGAGCCATCGGTCCGCCTCGCCGCGGTGCCACCGGTCAGGGCTTCGGTGACCGCGACGCTCAACCCCGGCATCGGATCCACCGGCACAGCGAGGGCCTGCAGCGCCCGGCTGAAGTAGTTGCGCGCCGCCGCGGCGAGGGTGATGTCGACGAGCTGCCGGTCGGAGAACCCCGCGTCGCGCAGGCGCTGCGAGTCGGCGTCGGTCATGGCCTCCGGCTCGCGGGAGAGCCGCTCGGCGTACCGGATCACCGCCTGCTCCGCCGGGTCGAAGGCGCTGTCGTCGCCCTCGCCGAACGCGGCGAGCCCGGCCTCGTCGACCTGGCCGATGCGCACCGCGCGGCGTCCGTGCGCCAGGAGGCAGTGCGGCGACCCGATCGCGCGGGCGGCGCCGAGCGTGGCCGCCTCGTACACGCGGACGCCGATCGACGGCACCACCGCGTGGACGAGGGCCTCGAAGGCCGCGTAGGCCTCCGGGTTCACGGCCATCGCCTGGGTGTGGGCGAAGACGAAGCCGTCCTCAGCGATGTCGCTGTCGTACATGGCGGCGACGGGACCTTCGGCGGTGGCCGCCATCGGGGTGCGGATGATCATGTCGACTCCCTCGTCCGGGCCCCCCGGAGGGGCGTTGACCCGCATCACCCGGAAGGATACGCCCGACCGCGCACCGCGGGTAGGGCCGCGGAGCCGCCCCTCTCCGGCGGGCGTACCATCGAAGGATGACCGAGAAGACGCCGCGCAACGCCGAGCAGGAGACCGCGCCCGTGCTGCAGCCGCTCCCCGCCGCGCTCGAGGTGCTCGACGGGGATGCCGTCGGCTTCTGCAGCAACGGCGTCTGCCACCTCCCCGCGCCGTCGACGCGGTAGGCGACAGACGCCGTCACACCCGAGCGGTGTCAGTGGCCCCCGTGGCCGGCCTCACCGGCATCGTCGGCGGGCTTGCGCACGAACGGGCTGAGCGCCACCGCCGCGAGCGAGATGATCGCCGCGATGAGGAACGCCATGCGTGCACCGGGTGCCCCCGCGACCGCCCGCGACAGACCCTCGTCTTCTCCCGCGTGCAGGATCGCCGAGTACGTGACCGTGAGCAGCGCGACTCCGGCGGCACCGCCCACCTGCTGCAGCGTGTTGAGGACGGCCGAGCCGTGCGAGTACAGCGACCGGTGCAGCGAGCCCAGCGACGAGGAGAACAGCGGGGTGAACGACATCGCGAGTCCGACCGACATGGCCGCCTGCACGATGATGAGCAGCCACCACACGGTGTGCTCGCCCACGGTGGAGTAGAAGAACAGTGCCGCCGAGACCAGGACGGTGCCGGGGATGAGCAGCGGGCGCGTGCCCTTCGCGTCGTACACGCGGCCCATGACCGGACCGAGCAGGCCCATCAGGACGGAACCCGGGAGCAGGATCAGCCCCGACTCCAGCGCCGTGAGACCCGCCACGTTCTGCAGGTACTGCGGGAGCAGCGTGAGCGTGCCGAACATCGACAGCGCCAGGATGGTCATGATGATCACCGCGAGCGAGAAGTTGCCGACGCGGAACACCCGGAGGTCGAGCAGCGCGTCGTCCACGCGCTGCAGCACCAGCTGACGCCACACGAACAGCGCGAGCGACACGGCGCCGACCGACAGCGCGATCACACCCGCCGTGCCGCCGGAGCCGCCCTCGCCGCCGAACTGGCTGAGTCCGAACACGATGCCGCCGAAGCCGAGCGCCGCGAGCGGGATCGACAGCACGTCGAGCGGAGCCTTGCGGGTCTCGCCCAGGTTCGTCATCCACTTCACGCCCATGCCCAGCGACACGAGGGCGATGGGCAGCACGATCGCGAACAGCGCCCGCCAGTTGAACGCATCGAGCACGGCGCCGGCGAGCGTCGGGCCGATGGCGGGGGCGAGCGAGATCACGAGGCCGACCCGGCCCATCATGCGGCCGCGCGACTGCGGCGGCACGACGTTCATGATCGTCGTCATCAGCAGCGGCATCATGATGCCGGTGCCCGCGGCCTGGATCACCCGGCCGACCAGCAGCACCGAGAAGCCGGGCGCGACCAGCGCGACCAGGGTGCCCAGCGAGAAGGCCGTCATCGCGGCGATGAAGACCTGACGGGTCGTGAAGCGCTGCAGGATGAAGCCGGTCGTCGGGATGACGACCGCCATGGTGAGCATGAAGGCGCTCGTGAGCCACTGCCCGAGCTCGGGCGGGATGCCCAGGTCGGTGTTGAGGTGCGGGATCGCGATCCCCATCGTGGTCTCGTTGAGGATGGCGACGAAGGCCGCGACGAGCAGGAGCCAGATCACGCGCATGTCGCGGCGGGGGATCTCACCGCCCTGTGCGGGAGGCGTCGAGATGGAGCCGGTATCGACGGCAGACATGGGCGGCCTCCAGGGCATCGAGGGGGAAGGAAGGCGCGAGAGTTCGCAGGAGTCACTCAGCGTAACGGGTGCCGCGGACATTTCATTCCGATCCCTGTGATATCCGCTCAGGGCGGAGATCCGCGGGCGGCGACGTCGGCGCCCGTGGGTACGCTTGCGCCATGAGCATGGGCGGTATGGGCGGCGGGCCACGGGCCGGGTTCCGCGGGGTCGACGAAGAGGCCCAGCGCCGCCAGAACGCCGAGGCTCCGCGCATCGAGGGCCTGGGCAGCCGCGTGGTCGCGCTGTTCAGCACCTACCGGTGGCGCATCCTCGTGACGGGCGTGCTGGTGGTCGTGGGAGCGGGCATCGCGGTCATCCCGCCGCTGCTGGTGCAGCGCATCTTCGACGACGCACTCTTCCCGGTCGACGGCGGCGGCCCTCACCTGCAGCTGCTGGCCTGGCTCGTGGGCGCGATGGTCGCCCTGTTCCTGCTCTCGGCCGGACTCGGCGTCGTGCAGACGTGGCTCACCGCGACCGTCGGCAACAGCGTCACGGGCGACCTGCGGGTGCGCCTGTTCGAGCACCTGCAGGCGATGGAGCTCGGGTTCTTCACCCGTACCAAGACCGGGGTCATCCAGTCGCGCCTGCAGAACGACGTCGGCGGGGTGTCCGGCGTGCTCACCAACACCGTCACGAGCATCCTCGGCAATGCCGTCACCGTGATCGCCTCGCTCGTCGCGATGATCCTGATCGACTGGCGCCTCACCCTGATCGCGGTCGTGCTGATGCCGTTCCTCGTGCTCGTCCAGCGCCGCGTCGGCCAGGTGCGGGCGCGCATCGCGGGGGAGACGCAGGAGTCGCTGTCGGAGCTCACGTCGATCACGCAGGAGACGCTGAGCGTGTCGGGCATGCTGCTCTCCAAGGCGTTCAACCGGCAGCGCACCGAGTCGGAGCGCTACCAGGCGGAGAACCGCAACCAGGTGGTCCTCCAGGTGCGCCGCGCGATGAGCGGTCAGGGCTTCTTCGCGGTCGTGCAGGTGATCATGGCCAGCGTCCCCGCCGTCATCTATCTCGTGTCCGGGTTCTTCATCGCGGGCGGCACCAGTGCCATCACCGCAGGCACCATCGTGGCGTTCACGACGGTGCAGGCACGGCTGCTCATGCCGCTGATGGGGCTCATGCGCGTCTCGCTCGACCTGCAGACGTCGTCCGCCCTGTTCGCGCGCATCTTCGAGTACCTCGACCTGGTGCCGGAGATCACCGACGCGCCCGACGCGATCACGGTCGACCGGGCGCCGGGGCCGCGCGGTCGCGTGGAGTTCGCCGACGTGGTGTTCCGCTACCCGGATGCCGCGCCCGACGCCCGACCCACGCTGCACGGCGTGTCGTTCGTGGCGGAGCCGGGGCAGCACGTGGCGTTCGTCGGGCCGTCCGGGGCGGGCAAGACCACGATCATCTACCTCGCACCGCGCCTGTACGAAGCCACGGAGGGCACCGTCCTGTTCGCCGGCGCCGACGTGCGCACGCTGCGGCAGGAGTCGATCATCGACGACGTGGGCATCGTGTCGCAGGAGACCTACCTCTTCCATGCGACCATCCGCGAGAACCTCCTGTACGCCAAGCCGGACGCGACCGAGCAGGAGCTGATCGCCGCCTGCACCGCGGCCAACATCCACCACATCATCAGCGGGTTCGAGAAGGGCTACGACACCGTGGTCGGCGAACGCGGCTACCGGTTGTCCGGCGGGGAGAAGCAGCGGATCGCGATCGCGCGCGTCCTGCTCAAGGACCCGCCGGTGCTGCTGCTCGACGAGGCGACCTCGGCGCTCGACACCGTATCGGAACGCGTCGTGCAGGAGGCGCTGGACGAGGCGGCGAAGGGACGCACGACCCTCTCGATCGCACACCGGCTGTCCACCGTCATGGGCGCCGACGTGATCCACGTGATCGATGCCGGCCGCATCGTCGAGTCCGGTACGCACGCCGAGCTGCTGGCGCAGGGCGGGCTCTACGCCGAGCTCGCGGCGCAGCAGGTGGCGGCCTCGCGCGTGCTCACCGTCGAGGCGGAGATCGAGGAAGACGACGCGGGGGAGCCCGCGACCGGGGGCGTGCGGGCGGCGCTCGACGCCCGCCGTGCCGACCGCGCACCGGACGACGCGGCTGCGGCGGACGCCGTCACCGCACTCGCGACCGCGGCTCCGCTGATCACGCCGTCCGCACCGACCGCGGCTCCGCTGATCACGCCGTCCGCACCGGCGGCGGCCACCGGGGTCACGACGCCCGACCCCGACGAGTCCGCCCTCCCCGAGGCCTGAGCGCCAGGGGGGCGGCGTCAGTGCACGGACAGGCCGCCGTCCACGAACAGCGAGTGCCCGGTGACGTAGGCCGAGCCCGCACCGGCGAGGAACACCGCGGCGCCCGCGAAGTCGCTCGGTAGTCCGTTGCGTCCGATCATGGTGCGCGCGGCGAGGGCCGCGATGGTGTCGGGGTCCTGCTGCAGCCGGGCGTTCAGCGGGGTGAGCACGAACCCGGGCACCAGGGTGTTGCTCGTGACCCCGGTGCCGCCCCAGGCCTCGGCTTCGGAGCGCATGAGCGACTCGACCGCGCCCTTCGACGCGCCGTACACTCCGCTGCCCACGAAAGCCCGGTGCGCCTGCTGCGAGCTGATGTGGATGAGCCGTCCGTAGCCGCGGGACGCCATACCCCTCGCGTACCGCTGGCCGAGCAGGAACGGCGCCAGCGCGTTCACCGTCATGGTCGCGTCCCAGTCGTCCTGCGTGATCTCGGCGTAGGGCGGCCGGAGGTTGATGCCCGCCGAGTTCACCAGGACGTCCGGCTCGCCGAACGGCTCCGCGGCCGCGGCGGCCACGGCGTGGATGCCGTCGCGCGTGCCCAGGTCGCCGACGACCCCGGCCGCGCGGGCGCCGTGACCGCGCAGCTCCTCGACGGTCTCGCGGATGCGCTCCTCGCCACGGGCGACGATCACAGTCGCGGCGCCCGCGCGGGCGAGTGCGGTGGCGATGCCGCGACCGATGCCGGAGCTGCCGCCGGTCACCACGGCCGTGCGACCGTCGAGCGAGAAGAGCGAGTCGAGGTAGGCGTTCATGCGGGCGGCCTTTCGGGGGTCGGGCTCACCAGCTCAGGGCGTCGGCGAGCGCGGGATCGGGAGCGGCGTCGGCGAACTCCGGCAGCGCCCGCAGCTCGGCCAGGAAGGCCTGCACCTCGGCCTCGTACGCCGAGTCGGGGTGCGTACGGGCGATGTCGAGCAGGGGAGGGACGTCCATCGCCAGGATGAGGTCGAGGCGGGCGGTGACGGCGGCGTGCTCCCCGGCGGCGTGCAGCACCGCGATCCCGCCGCGGAGGGCCGTGAGGTAGTCGCGGAGCACGGGGAGCTGGGCCTTGCTCTGCGTGATGGACGTGCCGTCGGCCCTGACCCGCCACTCGACGACGACGTCGGGGATGACGTCGAACGCCCCGGCGCGGGTGTACAGGGTCTGCGCGACGACCTGGTCCTCGTAGGCGACGCCCTCGGGGAAGCGGAGGTCGGTCCACAGCGGGGTCCTGCTCACCTTCGACCACGCGACGATGTTCGACGCGGCCGCGGGGTGCTCGGCGAGCGTGGTGCCGCGCCGCTCGGGGGCGGTGGCGGCGGCGACCCACGGCTGCACGCGCCCCGCGACGTAGCGGTCGCCCTGCCACCGCGACCGGACGTACGCGCCGGCGGCGAGGTCGCTCCCGGTCTCCTCGAGCGTGCCGAGCAGCCGGGCGAGCGCCGTGGGGCGCAGTTCGTCGTCGGCGTCGAGGAACCCGGTGTACGGGGTGTCCACGAGCGAGAGTCCCACGTTGCGCGCGGCACCGAGGCCGCGGGAGGCGGCGTGACGCATCGACGTGAACCGCGGATCCGCGGCCGCGGCGGCGTCGAAGATCGCGCCCGTGTCGTCGGTCGAGCCGTCGTCGATGAGGATGGCACGCCAGCGTCGCTCGGTCTGCGCGCGCAGCGAGTCGAGCGCGGCGGGGGCGAAGGCGGCGATGTCGCGTCCTGGCACGACCAGGGTCACGAGCGGGGCGTCGGTCACCAGCCGAGTCTAGAGCCGCAGCTCATCCGCGGACGGCGTCCACCGAGGCGGCGACGAGGGCGGCGAGGCGCTCCGGCGCGTCGTCCGGAAGGGGGGCGCGCCCGAACGTGAAGCGCACCGAGGTCTGGGCGACCGCGGGGTCGACGCCGCACGCGAGCAGCACGTGCGACGGCTCGTCGCTGCCCGCCGCGCACGCGGAGCCGCTGGACGAGATGACGCCGCGCCGCTCCAGCTCCAGCAGCACCGCCTCGCCGCTCACCCCCGCGATCGTGAAGCTGGCCGTGGCGGGCAGACGGCGCACGGGGTCACCCGTGAGCGCTGCCTCCGGCACCCGCCGCAGCACCTCGGCGATGAAGCGTCCGGTCGCGGCGCCGATCCGCGCCCCCGCGACCTCGCGTTCCCGTTCGGCGAGGTCGAGCGCGGTCGCCAGGCCCACGGCGCCCGCGACGTCGGCGGTGCCCGAGCGGCGCCCGCGCTCCTGTCCGCCGCCGTGCAGCAGC